>CAUJKL010000446.1 GCA_963204995.1 Planctomycetota bacterium
GACCGCCGCGTTCGTGGCAACGTTGTAGTAAGCAGCGCCGCCGTCCACGGGCGGTAGTCGATGGCCCTCCAACTGTTGCAGCCTAGCCTCTTGCCGAGCCACGACCGCCTGCAACTGCTGATAGTCCGCCACCGAGGGCGATTGCGCTGACAACGGCGAGATCCCGCCAAGTGTCAGGCAGAAGGCAGCTACACCGCCTAGAAGGAATCGTGAGCACATCTGGGCTCCTCCGTGAGCTCTTCGGAATGCGTGTCGGTGCTCGATCGATCTGGTCAAATACGTGGTGTACTCGGTTTGAGGCGGGCTCTCGCCCATTTCAACGCAGTGTCGAAAACTGCCCTGCTAGCGGATGTAGGGAGCGGGCTATTCACTTCAGTCGGATCGATGATCGGGAGTGAAGCGTTAAGATTGATTGTGCCATGCCGATTTCTCCGAACGGAACGTCGCACAACCGTTACGACCGCTACAATCGGTCGCACATGCGTGGGGCCGCGCGAATTTGCCTTACTGAATCGCCCAGCCGACGGCTCGATGCAGGCGGAACTGAGCCGCGTTGTAATCCACGACTGTCCGAACGTACTCGCGGCGCGCCTGATCGAGCGCTTGAATCTCCTGTAGCGTCTCGATGGGCAGCCCGATGCCTTCCTTGATCCGAGTCGTATTGCGTTCGTACGATTCCGTGGCCGCTGCGACCGCCGACTCGGCGATCGCGATCTGTCCCTTTCTCGAACGGACTTGTGCATGCGCGACGTTGATCTCACGGGCCACACGGTCCATCAACCGCACCTCTTCCAACTGCCGCTGCTCGTAGACAGACCAGCGTTCGTCGCGAGCCGCCCGTTCGCCGAGTCCAAGATTTCTCAACTCCCAATAGGCGATGGCGTCGAAGTCGATGCGGTTGCCTGAGTTTCCAATGTTTCCACCCAGGCCGCCACCGAAGGAACTATCGCTCATCCCCAACAGAACACTGGGCAGCAGTGGTGCATAGCGTTCGCGCTCGTAGCGGCTGACGGCTTCGCAGACGAGATGCCGTGCTTCGCTCAACTCGGGACGATTCGATAAACCAATGGCCAGCAATTCACCGGGGCCTTGGTCGGCATCGATCAAGTGCAACGGAACTACGACAGGCTCGGTGGGGACAACGCGAATCGAGGGATCGGCACTGAGTACTTCGACGAGGTGCGCATTGGCCACTTCGACCGCCTCTTCAGCACGCGACAATTCGTTTGTGCGTATCGCCGCCTCGGTCTTTGCACGGTCGGCGTCGGCTTGTGGTCCTTGGCCAGCGGCGGCAAATGTTGCCGTAAGCTTCGCGAGTTGTATCGCGTTCGCCAGCGTTTCGTCGACGACAGCTCGCAGTTGCTCCGCCCTTAAGAGCTCCAAGTAGGCAAGTGCTCCATCGAGCAACGCATCGTTCAGTGCGGCGTCGACCGCGTGACTGCGTGCGGAGGCCGAGTGTTCATGGATACGCGGTTGGAAAATAGCATCCGACGCATGGAACTGAGCCACGACGCCAGGCACGGTCGTCGTCCCGGCACCGACAGCACCAACCCCCAGTCCGCCCTGCAACGACGAACGATTGACATCGATGATCGAGCCCGCTGCGTTTTGCAGGTTGCCGTCGTGCCGGTGATAGCTTAGTCCCCCGCGGATTGAAGGCACCCACAAGACCTTTGCCTGCGACAAGCGAGCATAAGCCTCCTCGTATCTGGCCGCGGCGTGTGCGACGAGCGGACTCTGTCCAGACACCATCGCGAGTGTCGAGGTCAGGTCTAACTGCATCGTGGGTACGCCCGCATGGCCGATCTGTTCGTTGCCGCTCCGCCCTAACGCTTCGGCCACGCTGCGAGGACGCAAGCTTTCTGATGTGACGGTTGGCTCTATCGTGGGCAGCAATGGCTGCGGTTCTGACGCTTCCTGCATCGCAGCCAAGCGAACCGATGTGGTGCTCGTTTCGATCCGCTCCGGGTGCGGCAATCGCTGCAATTGAGGTTGTGTGGGCCTCTCGGCTGCGATTTTTTGCGGCACAGGAACAGCGAGTTGTCTCCCGGCACAACCGGTCCAAGTAGCAACCCCCGCACAAACGGCTCCTGCGACGAGCCATTCTCGTGGCGAATATCGATGGCGGCGTTTCATACGCGGTTACCGGCACTTTGCGACTTGGCGAATCTATCCCTATGAACTGCTTTGATCATACGGAAGGGAGAAAGAGAACTTACGGTATCTTTCTTCGATCCAGAACGCTCGCCAAAACCAGTAGTTCGGGAACCGCAAGTACAGGTGCGATAACGCATACAACCGGACGGCGGGAATTGCGGCCTCGCTTGCGACCGGCCACACCAGGAACTAGTGTGAATGGATTAGGAAAGCCTTGTGCCTTGCGCCGTATAGATAGAAAGAGTTGAATATGACCCGCAAACGGATTGCCACGTTTTCGCTGGCCCAAATCGCTCTGTTCGTCGGCGTGATTGGCTGTGGTCAGACGGTTGCTATGCTGCCTGCAAATCCGCCGGTGACACGATCCGTGCCCACGGTCGCCGTGCAAACTCTGACGGTCGAAAGAACTTCAACTCAGCCAGCAACAGTCCACGCGTTTCACGAAGCACGTTCGTTTGCCAAGGCATCGGGGTACGTCTCGACGTTGAACGTCGATATCGGCTCAGCGGTTAAGGCCGGCGATGTTCTGGCAGTGATCGACGTGCCGGAAACCGTCGCTCAATACGGTAGCGCAGAGGCTGCCCTCATGCGACTGACCGCAGGTGTCACGCAGGCGCAGGCACAAGTCGCCATCGCCAAGGCCAGCTTGCTCGCCGCCGATTCGACACGACAGCAGGCGCTGGCCGATGAGCAAAGGGCGGATGCTCAGCTAATCGCAGATGAGGCGGAGCACACGCGAGTTGCCGAATTAGTAAAGCAACGAGCCGTCGCGGATCGTCTGTTAGATGAAGCGACCAATCGGCTTGGGGCAGCTCGTGCGGCGAAAGCCTCCGTCACTGCCACCACCGCTGCTGCTGCGGCTCAAGTCGAAGTTGCCAAGGCCCAAGTCGCTGCTGCCGAAGCGGATCTGTTAGCCGCTCAGGCCGATGTCCAAGTCGGCAAGATGCGATTGGAAGAGCTCCAGGCTTTGATGAGCTATGCCGAACTTCGCAGTCCGTTCGATGGAGTCGTTGTCGAGCGGCGTGTCGAGCTGGGCGACCTGGTTCGCAACTCCCAGAACACCGCGACGACGGTCGAGCCGTTATTCGTCATCGCACAAACAGACAAAGTTCGCATCCGAGTCGCGATTCCGGAACGCGATACTCCGCTGGCGAACATCGGCGATTCAGCAAGTATCACGCTGCAAGCGTTGCCCGGCCAGACTTTCTCAGGCACGGTGGCGCGGCTGGCCGGCAGTTTAGATGAGCGTACGCGAACCATGTTGGTCGAGATCGACTTGCCGAATCCCGATGGCAAGCTCCTTCCAGGAATGTTCGGGCAAGCCACCATCTTGCTCGAATCGCGAGCCGAGCAAGTCGCTCTGCCGGCTTCAGCAGTTCGCTATGACGAGAAGGGGCGAAGTTACGTCTATGTCGTCGACGGCAATGAGACAATTCAAATCGTCGATGTCGCGACCGGGGTCGACGATGGACTGCAAATTGAAATCACCTCGGGCTTGACGGGAAGCGAGCGCGTTGTTGGCCCATTGCTGCATCGACTGTCCGCTGGGCAGAAAGTCAACGTCGAAGGGTAATTCAGTATGTTTCTCGTCCGCTTTGCGTTGCGTAACTCTTACGCAGTCGTCGCTCTTGCCGTCGGGCTGTGCTTGCTTGGCGCGGCGGCGGTGCCGCTGTTTCCCATCGATATTCTGCCAGACTTCAAGAAGCCGGTTGTCGTCAGCTACTTCTCGTATCCTGGGCTGCCCACGGAAGAAATGGAGAAGAGTGTCACGTCGCGAGTCGAGCGAGCGTTGACCTTAGCGGGGCGGATCGAGCATCAAGAGTCACGGACGATGCCGGGCGGAGCGATGATCAAGATCTTCTTTCAAGCGGGCACAAATCCCAGCTCGGCAATGAACGACATCATCAACCTCGAAGCCAGTGACATGTTTCACTTGCCGCCAGGCATGGAGTTCCCGTTCACGCTCCGCAGCGAGCCCGCCAACCTGCCGATCGTGTTGGCAGCGATCTCGGGCGCAGGGCTGAGTGAGAAGGAGCTTTATACCATCGGCTACTATGCGGTGCGCAACAAGTTGGGCGGCCTGAAGGGCGTGCAGATTCCGCATCCGTTCGGCGGCAAGTTTCGGCAGATGATGATCTATGTCGATCCGCTGAAGCTACAGTCGTTTGGGCTGAGCGCGAACGACGTCGTGGCCTCATTGCGCGACTCGAACCTCGTCATGGCCGCTGGCGCGGTCAAGCTCGGCGACTCGGAATATCAGGTCCATCCGGTCAACACGCTGCCGACGACCGCGGACATCGACAATGTGCCCATTGCGGTGCGAGATGGCCGACCGATCTTCATTCGCGATGTGGGTTACGCCAAGGACGACGCTGCGCTCCAATACAACATCGTCCGCGTGAATGGCAGCCGCAGTGTGTACTGTCCGCTTTTACGTGAACCAGGTGAGAATACGATTGCGGTCGTCGATCGGATCTACGAGGGAATTGCGACCGAGATCCCGAAGATGAAAGAACGCGGAGAAATACCGGAGGCCGCAGAGATTGCTCTGGTCAGCGACCAGTCATCCTACATTCGCAATGCCATGCGTAACCTGATGTACGAAGTGGGACTGGGCGGGCTGTTGGTGGCGATCGTCGTGATTGCTTTCCTGCGACAGATCAAGCCCGCGCTGATTATTGTTGCTACGATCTTGCTGTCCATCCTGGTGGGAGCGTTGGCGTTCTTCTTTACCGGCCAGACGTTGAACGTGATGACGCTCGGTGGAATTGCGTTGGCGGTTGGGACGGTGGTCGATGCCGGGATTGTGATCGTCGAAAACATCGTCCGCCATCTGCGAATGGGCAAGACTTCGATTGATGCTGCTCGCGACGGTGCGAACGAAGTGTC
This sequence comes from Planctomycetota bacterium, assembly GCA_963204995.1. GTDB lineage: Bacteria > Planctomycetota > Planctomycetia > Pirellulales > Pirellulaceae. The sequence continues at coordinate 5,047 of CAUJKL010000446.1, forward strand.
CGCGGCAGTGCTCGCGGGAACCGTGACAACTCTGGCCGTCTTCATTCCCGTGATCTTCCTATCGGGAATGATTCGATTTCTGTTTGAACCACTAGCCGCAGCAGCCACGATGACCATTGGCGCTTCCTACTTCGTCGCCATGACCGTCGTCCCCGCCTACTGTGCTCGGTTCATGCGACGTAGAACGGACTTTCAGTCCGCTCTCGAATCTGCTGGCAGTGTAGCGGGACGGGCTGAAGGTCCGTCCTACGAACAGCCGCGCGGCCTTTATGCCGGGACATTGTCGCTCGTCCTCAAGGTGCGTTGGCCGGTTATCGCGGGCACGATCGTACTTGTCGGCGCGTCGGTGTTGCTGCTACCTCGCATCGGTACCGAACTGTTCCCCAACGTCGATGCCGGTACGTTCGAAGTTCGCCTGAAGACGATTCCCGGCACGCGTCTCGAAGACACCGAAGAATTGGTTACACGTATCGAAGACACGGTGAAGGAAGTCATACCCGCCAACGAGATCGAAGCGATTATCGCGAACATCGGCTTGCCCGTCGGCAAGGGTGCGGGCTTCTCGACGATCCTTAGCCCCAACTCCGGGCCGGACACGGCCTTTCTCGTCGTTAACTTGGCACAAAGCGGGCGTTCGACCAGCACGGACCAATATGTCGAGCGGTTGCGAGCCTTGTTCGCGGAACGGTTTCCTCGCGAGCAGTTTTTGTTTACATCCGGAAGTATCGTCAATGCGGCATTGAACGAAGGCGCTCCGACACCGATCAATATCCAGATCTCTGGCGGATCGCTGGCTTTGTGCAGAAACGCCGCGGAGAAGATCACCGACTTGGTCAGCCAGATCCCTGGCACCGCCGACGTGCAAATTGCTCAGGCACTGGACTATCCACAACTCGACATCAAGGTGGATCGGACCAAAGCTAGGTATCTGGGCTTGAGCCAGGAAGCCGTCGCGCAATCGATTCTGACCGCCTATGGTTCGAGCATCGGTTACGCGTCAACGATTTGGATTGATCCGAGCGGCACGGACTTTTTCATGGGCGTGCAATACGAGAATAACGAGATGAGTTCGCTCGACGAACTACGCAATCTGCCACTTTCGATTGAAGGTCCGAACGGTCCGGTTACCGTTCCGCTCTCGAACGTGGCCACCGTCAATCGTGTGAACATCCCGGGCGAAGTCAAGCATTACAACATCTCGCGTGTGAATGATGTTTATGTGAACGTCGTTGGTCGGGACGTTGGTTCCGTCGCTGCCGATGTCGAGCGAGTGCTCGCCGAGATGGAGTTTGAACCGGGTGTGGCAGCGGTGATGAGCGGTCCCGTCGAGACGATGAAGAGCAGCGCCAAGTCTCTCAGTTTGGGAATTGTGGTGGCCATCATACTCGTCTATCTCGTCATGCTTGCTCAGTTCAAATCGTTCGTCGATCCACTGATCATCATGTTGGCTGTTCCGCTGGGCCTATCGGGCGTTTTGGCAGTCCTGTATCTGACGAACACGACACTCAACATCCAATCGCTGATGGGAACGCTGATGATGATCGGAGTTGTCGTCAATAACAGCATTCTGTTGGTCGAATTTGCCAATCAGCTGCGCGAACGCGGCTACAACACCCACAACGCGGCCTTGACCGCAGCCAGCGTCCGCTTGCGCCCGATCTTGATGACGTCGCTGACTCTCGTCGCATCGATGGCACCGCTCTCGTTTCACTTGGCACCTGGCGGCGAGGCGATGATCCCACTGGCCCGCGCCATGATTGGCGGGATGGTGGTGTCGACCGTGCTAACGCTGTTCCTGGTGCCTTGCGTTTACACGATCGTAAAGCGTGGACCGGCAACGGCGATGTGAACGTTACGGGGTCGGCGTCCTTTCAGACTCGCCCGGTTCAAGTTGCAATAGCTCAGGGACCGACACCCCTCAACGCTGGCTGCGGGCCTTGGTCAACTCCATTACTTGGCTGCGTACGCTTACGATCGATCAAGCGTTGCCGCGCGAGACTATCGACTTCGCGAACCGCGTCCCGACGTCGCCGGGAATTCGAATGGCTTGCCCTGGAGCTGCTGCCACAGCGTTTGTTGCCCTGCGTTGAGTAACTCGCGGAGCGCCGCCTGTTCCTTCT
>CAUJKL010000447.1 GCA_963204995.1 Planctomycetota bacterium
GAAGGTAAACCGTGAAGGGACGTTTCAAGCGAACAATCGGTTCATTCGTGATCGTGCTGATAGGCTATTCTGCCTACGCAGTACTCGCGGTGCCGATGCTCGAACCGTCGATCGAGTTGGCGTCCTCGTCTTCCTCGGCCACTACGCACGCGAATGTCACGCCCCAGTCCCGAGGTTTCGACTCGCTGTTCGCCCCAGGATCGTGGGAACTCGACCGACCAAAGGTTTTGGAAACGGATCGCGGCACGCTAATCTTTGATGATTATCGGGCGTTGCCGAACAGCCGCATGCAGTTGAACCGCTGCACGCTTATCTTTCAAACGAGGCAGGACGAGAAAGAGGGAAGCCGGCCCATCGTCCTCCGCGCTACCGAAGGCGCAATTCTGTTCTTCGAAGGCGAGTTGAACATTCCGCGTGGCGAGTTCGGGCGGCTGATCGGCGGCGAGCTGTCGGGAGTCGTGACGATTCACAGCCCGCCGACTCCTGGTGCGGACGATGGGCTCGAGATCACGACGCGCGACATCCGCATCGAAGAACGAAGAATCTGGACTCCGAGCAATGTCACGTTCCGATACGGTCCGAACTCAGGCTCCGGAGGTGACTTCTCGATCAACATGCACCCGCCTGCCAAGTCATCGACAGCATCGCGCGCCGATTCGAATCTTGGGCGATTCAAGTCGTTCGAACTCGTACGCGTCGACAAAATCGAAATACAACTTCCCGCGGAGCGTTTGTCGAACTCGCCTCTTGGTGCGCAGAACGCTCCGCAGTCGGCCGCTGGCAGTACAACACCGATCGAAATTCGTTGCCGAGGATCGCTCGAATTCGATTTCGATGAATCGCAGCTCACGCTAAACGATCATGTCGACGTGATTCGACACAACGTCGAAGGACCTAGTGACCAGCTCAACTGCCAAGAGCTGCGAGTACATTTCAGCCATCCCACCGAAGAACTCGCGACCGAAGGCCAGGCTTCAATGAAGTTCGCACCGAGCAAACTAGTGGCGATCGGCTTTCCAGTCATTCTGCGAGCCGATTCCTATGGAGCTTTCGCGCGTGGCGAGAAGCTGGAGTATGACTTTGCCACGCAGCGAATATCGATGCAAGACCGTGAAGCCGTCGTACTCGGGAACGACAACTATGAACTGACCGCCAAGTGGCTGTGGTATGAACTGCGTACCGGAAAACAGCTGGGCAACATGGAGGCCGGAGGGCCGGGGAAAGTCACGGGACGGCTCGGCAAAGATCAGCAGCGATTCGAAGCGACCTGGAAAACCGAAGTTAAGTTGCAACCTTTTAACGGCAGCGATGTGCTTTCGCTGGTGGATGCTGCTCACATTTCCTTGGAAGGGGCGGGCGAACTCTTCGCGGACGCGTTGCACGTCTATCTCGCCGAGCAACCTCGCCCGGATAATCCGGCGAAACCGGCGATCACTGTCGATAAACTGAAAGCGATCGGCGACGTCCGATTCGACTCACCACGCATCGCTGGGCGTATTCAAGACGTGCAGATCTGGTTTGTGCAGCCGACATCGGCTGGTGTACCGATGGATCAACCGGCAAAGAAGTCACCTCTGTTCGCAAAAACTACCTCGGCCACCGCGACCGAGCCCGTTCAGAAGCTGATTGTCCAGGCCGAGCAGCTCAACGCCGAAGTCCAACTTGGCGACAACCCGCAACTGATCCAACTTGCCGCACAAGGCAAAGTACACTGCGAGGAACAGGCAACTCCCGAGATCCCGTCCAGTATGTCGCTCGATTGTGATGTGTTTCGGGTCATCGACGGTTCGATGGAGAATCCGATCGCGCGGGTCGAAGGAGCCGCGGGATCGCCCGCACGCGTGATCGCTCAAGGTGCCCAACTTGTGGGCCAGTTGATCGAGATTCATCAAGGCAGCAATCGTGCGTTCATCGAAGGCCCGGGACAAATGACGCTGCCACGACCTCAAACGCCGCAAGCACCCTGGTTCGTCCGGTGGCAAGACCGCATGCGTTTCGACGGACAACGTGCGACGTTCGAAGGAGGAGTAGTCGCGCGAGGAGTGCAGGCCATGCAGGCCGGCGAGCAAGTTCGGTTCAATGCCTCTGGAGAAGCGCTCAATGTAACACTGACGCGTTTCATCAGCTTCAAGCAGCCAGAAGCAACTGACGAAGTCGCGCTTCGCGAACTGCTCTTCCAGGGACAATGCTCGCTAGAGAGCGAAACGATCGATCCGCGAGGAATGCGCAAGACTTCCGACAAGATGGCGATTCGCGACTTGCGAATCGACCAAGTCACCGGCGTACTGCATGGCGACGGACCGGGTTGGCTGACGAGCACACATCAGGGGCAAGACATCTTCAAAGAAGGCCAATTCGCCACGACACCGAAAGGCTTGCACTTTCTGCGCGTCGACTTCCAACAGGAACTTGTCGGCAGTTTGACGGGTCGCAAAATGGAGTTTTTGGGAAACGTCAGAACGGTGTACGGGCCTGTCGCCGGATGGGACCAAGCGATCGACGTCACCGACCCCTCGCGACTCGGCCCGCGCGACGTCGTCGTCACGTCGCAACGATTGGCATTGACCGACATGGGGCAAGACCGTGATCGCTTCGACGCCGTGGAGCTTGAGGCGACAGGAAACGCCTTGGTCCGTGCCCAAACATTTAATGCGTCGGGGCAGCGTATTTCTTACGCCAAATCGAAAGACCAGCTCGTTCTGGAAGGCGATGGTCGTAACTATGCCGTGCTGAGTTATCAAGCGACCCCCGATGCAACTCCTGCGCCGCTGAAGGCTCGCAAGATCCTGTTCTGGCCCGAAACGAAGCAGATAGAGATTAGCGATTTGCATTCGTTCGATCTGCAGAACCTCACTCAGTCGATCCGCTAGCTCGGGACGAGCAATTACAACCCCGCTTCGAGGCGTTCGAGATCTTCCAGTCTCACTTGGTGAGACATTGTTCCGAGTTGAAGCTCATTCTGCGGGAGTTCGATCTTGTAGCAAGTCTGCCAAGCGATGCAACATCTCGGCAGACAGGTCCGACGCGGACACTGATTCAGCCCAGAGCGAGAAGCGATCCCTGAATTGCGAGTTAAATTCGTCCGCAAGAGCCGGCTCTTGCACGATATCATCAATGATGCTTCTGACTTCGCCGTCCTCCGCCTCACCTATTCGGACGAAAGCCACCGACACGAGCAAGCGGCGGCAGAATTGAAAGCGGGTGGAGTCGTCAACGCTGCTCATGTGCTTCAGTATGCCAGAAGCTTGCGCCAAGATGTCAGGTTCACACTCCAGCGAGATTTGCAGGAGATTCGACCACAGCTTGGGACGACTTTCGGATTCAGCCCATTCGATCGCGCGAATGGTGCGACGTAATGCTTCGCTCAGATTTCCTCGTTCGTGATGGGCTACCGCCGCTCCCCAATGTGCGTAACTCGCATCGCGCCACCTCGACTGCTTCCAATTCGGATCGACACTGAATCTCGCGGGCAGATTTATCGCCGTTTCGTAGTGTGTCGCCGCGGCATCGAATTCTTCGCGGTGGTACAGGATTTCGGCTAACCCATAGTGTGCGTATTCATTTCCGGCGTCCAGTTCCAACGCCAACTCTAAGTCGGCCACAGCTTCGTCTAATCGCTTCATTCCTTTATAACACCAGCCGCGTCCACTTCTGGCGGCACTACAATTCGGCAACAACGCGATGGCGGCGTCCCAATCTGGAAGCACCTCTGCTTTCGGCTGATCAAGAACTTCTTGGCGGATTTGCGCTCTCAGTAACCACGCAAGTCCTAGTTGATCCGAACGGGAAAGAGCGAGATTGAGGTTGCTTAATGCCGAATGGATATTCACACCCGCTCTTGCTTGCCCGACAACATGCATGGCGTTGTCGAATTTGTTTGAGCCGTCTGCGGAGTCATGACTCAGACTTGCCGCCTCTTGAAGGTCGAGAGCGGCGATGAATAGTGGCAAGACTGCTTCCCGCTCGTTGTCAGCGAGACGTTGCGACCCCTGTAGAATTCCAGAGTATGCGTCATCGATCGTCTCGAACTTATTGTCTTGAACGCCTTTCAACAACTGGAATCCGATATCGAGGGCACGATCCAGTCGTCTTGTCTCGAAGTACAAGTTGATTGCCAGTGTCGTTGACGCGATGGCGGCGATTACGGTCAGTAACGATAGCGTTGCCACCACCGGATTGCGCCGACACCACCGCCAGCTCTTCTCGGTGTGACCAGCAGGTCTCGCCAAAATTGGCTTGTCATCCAGCCAAGCCTGTAGATCCTTCGCCAACTCATTCGCATCTTGATATCGCTGGCCCGGCTGTTTTCGTAAGCACTTCTCGGCGATCGTGGCGAGATCACGCGGACACTTCGGATTTAGCTGTTTCAAGGGCGGCGGATCGACATGCGATATCTGGTAGACAACGGTCGCTGGGATTCCACGAAAGGGCCTCGCCGCGCCCAGCAACTCGTACAAAACAACACCCAGGCTGTAGATATCACTCCGATGGTCGATGGATCCGGGTCGAGTGAGTTGTTCGGGACTCATGTAGGGCAAAGTTCCTGCAAACTGCTCCGTGAGTGACATCGTCGCTCCATCCGGATCAGCCACAATGGCGAGCCCAAAATCGCTGACCTTGATTCGATCGTCACTGTCAATTAATAGATTCGAGCACTTGATATCCCGGTGGATCAGGCCATGTTGGTGTGCCGCGAACAAGCCTTTCGCCGCTTGGAGGACAACCATTGCGATCTCGCGCGGCGATCGCAACGACTCATTCGTTTGCCACTCGCTAACCGGAGTCCCGTTAACCAATTCCATCACGATGTAAACGAGTGAGTCAGCAGTCGTCCCGACGTTGTGGACCGTCACGACGTGGTCACTGACTACGCGTGCGGCCACGCGGGCTTCTTGCTCGAACCGCTTCTGATACCGCCCCACGCCTGAATGAGTCGGATGCAGAAGTTTGAGTGCGACCTCGCGGTCGAGGGCGTTGTCGCGAGCTTTGAAGACGACTCCAAACGCGCCGCCGCCAAGCCGACTCACAAGTTGGTAGCGTTCATCAACCGTATCGCCAACGATCCATTCCTTGAACTGGATTTCTGAAGGCAGACGTCGCTTGATCCTCGCGACCGCCCGCCCAACCCAGTCTTCTTCGACATCCTCGATCAAGTCTTCGATTTGCGCGAGCGGATCGGTGTCGATAATCTCGACATCCGAAGTCTCGATGTCGTTGCGAGCTTGCGGCGCATCGTCGAGCTCGTTGTTCTTCATGTCGCGACTCCACGGTATCCTGAATCGAATGGCAAGCTGCTGCCACGACGAGTTGGGCGTTAGTTGGACAGCGCCACTTTGCGATCAATCCAGCGTTACTTACGTCATTTATAATCACTCGTTTAACGGCCGCAGGCGATGGTCGTTTAACGGCCAGCCGCAGGCGATGATCGTTTAACGGCCAGCCGCAGGCGATGATCTTGCGAGCCTCGCAGTCGCCTGCGGCTGGCCGTTAAACGATGCTCTCACACCAACTTACACGTGCGATCACACCCCAAAGGGCGCTGTCCAATTAGCCTTCCTCAAGCTTCCTTAGTTCCTCAGCAAGCACCTTGCGAACCTTGCTGACATAGTTCATGGCTGTCGCTTCGGAGATTTTCAACTCTTCGGTGATTTCGCTATAGGTTCGATGTTTCATGTCATGAAGTTCGTACGCTGTCCACTCCTTCTCGCTAACTTGCATTTTGGCGCGTTCCCGCACCACGATCACGATGTCTTGGTTAGCCACATACTCGGCGATTCCTCCGGGACCGATCGCGGAGTCCTCGAAACCGTCCGGCAGTGGCTTGTCTGCCTTCTTTTGGCTTTTGATGTAATCCAAAGCGGCGTGCTCGGTGACCTTAAATAGCCAGCCGCGAAAGCTCTTTTCGCGGTCATAGCTGTGCACGTATTTGTGCAAACGAATCAGCACATCCTGCGTAACATCTTCGCACGCTTGATGGTCCAACCCTTGTCGGTGCCCCCACATTAACAGTCGCGGAGCATAACGCTCGACGAAATCCGCCCAGGCCAAGTCGGTCGGGTCGCGGATAAAACGTCGTGTTTCCGAACTCGTGCTGGAGTCGTCCATCTTCCTCTACTCCGTTGACTTGGGTTTCTCACAAAGAAATCGAAAAAATGGTCCGCGTGTCTCGGCAACACGACAAACTTATCTGAGACATCGCTCACCGCAGTCGTCGTCAAGACGCCGACCGCTAGCGTTTCGGCCGTTACGGTTCCGGCACTCCAAGTTGCCGACAGATCGCACGGGCAAAAACATCAGGAATCTCACGATGACGCGGAATGGGAACTCGTCTTGCACGAGCTGGGTTTTCGTAAATCGTGTGATTTCGTCCTTCGCGAACAAACACGCATCCATGTGTTTCAAGGTGCCGAATGAGATCACGGCGTTTCATGGCGTGTTGACCCCAACCGTCAGCGAGACCTGTGGCCCCGCTTGCAAAACCAAGTGGATCGGTTCTTCCAGATCCGCATCTCTATCCACCACCGTCGCATCCGGGATTGGCAATGGTTCCCCCATGAGCAAACTCGTCTCGGCCATGTCACGTAGCGCGGACGCCAAGTTCTCACGAGCTTCATTCAGCGACTGGCCGTATGCAATGGCACCGGGAAAATCCAACACGCTGCCCAACACGGTCCCCTCTAACGTTTTGTAACTCGACTTGTAAGTCAACATCATTGTTTACTCCGTATGTTAAAGCCGACGATGCCGTTGCCAGTGTGAAGTGTCCGTTGGAGTACAACCTCACCGGGCTGCCCAAACAGTTAAAGCCTGGACTCCAGCAACCGGCTTCGGCGTAACAATGCTCCATCATTCTAACCTGGCTGGCTCCATCCTTGGCAACAACAAAAATTCAAATGAGAAATCCCGCAAAGCCCTGTAGTGGTTGGTAACGCCACTTGGAAATGAACCAAGCGGCATACGAATTCGTGACGGCGATTATAGCCAACTGCCGCACTGCTTGCCCAACGTTCGCAGCACGTCGCTCTCCGACCCACTTCAACAAGGAATTACGCATGCTCAATCACTACCGCAAAAGTTCGCTGCTTCCGGTTCGCCGCGAGTTCTCCGGGCGAAGGTCGAATCGTCTGATTTTATCGACGCTCGGAGTGTTGTTACTTGGCAATGTTCTTGCGACCGGCGCTAACGCGGCGAGGTTCCGAGAGTCTCAAGATTCGTTCGGTAACATTGCTAGACCGTACCGAGCGGGAACGCTGCCGCCGGGTACTAACAACAGCTACTCGGGATCGGTGAATCCCATCGGCGGAGACCAAAACGATGTGCTTCAGTTCACACTATCCAGAACGGCAACGGTCACGATCGTCCCGTCACGAGCCATGGAAGTGAGCGTATTCCAAGGCTATCGGCTGCTGGCCCGCAACCACCCCCGCTTCGGAGCAATCCAGTTGCGATTGCCGCCGGGCACATACAACCTGAGTGTTGGCGCGTTGTCATTCGGTCGCATGTCCTACAGCGTGGGCATCCAAGTTCGATGATCGGCTCCAGGACTGCGAGCCGTCTTACAGGCTTTGTCAAGGATAAGAATTGGGTTTCGCAAAATCAGCCGTCACGCGCTAGCGTGTGGTTCTTATGGGGGAAGCCACAGGCTAGTGCCGAGCGGCTAATCCCAAAATCAAGCTTTGACAAAGTTCGTGGTTGGTTGTACCAAGTCACGGAAAATGCAGCCTTGGATTACATCAAGAGTACGCGAAGGGAGTACGCAAAGGGGGCAGGCTTCTTTGTCATCATAGACGCCTGACTCCTTTAAATCGTTCACTGCAGAAGGACGAGCGGCAGATTACGCACGATCCGTTTCCACTGCTGCGACTTGGCGATATTCCGATGAGGGTCGACTTGGGAGCTGAAACACTGCTCGCAGCCAAACGCGGCCAACGGAAGATCGCCGTGGAGATCGAGTCCTTTACTCAGTTGAGCGTGAGGAGGTTGTTTCATGGATCGACCGACTCAGAATAAGCGTGCGGCGCGGCGGATCGTCGAGGAATCTGCGAAGTATTGGCAGCCGGACGACGGCACCGAAACCGGAGCGAGTGTGGACGACGAGCACGGTTACTATCAAGTCGTCAATTCCGGTTGGCTCAAGGGGCAATTTGTGCATTTCTGTTTCATGCACTTGATCGTCAAGCCGGACGAGAAGATTTATTTACGCAAGAACGACGCGGAGTGGGAAATCGCCGACGCACTACGACAAACCGGAGCGGCCAGCGAGGACATCGTCCTCGAGTCGCTGAGACCACCTGCGACGGTCGAGTTGTAGTTTCGCGTACGGCAAGTCCCTTCATCCCCCCTTCAGCAAAGAGCCCGCTTGACCACGCGTTGCCGTTTGAACAGCAATCATACCTATCAACGATTCATGGAACCTTTTCACCATCTGACAGACAACTACGCGAGACAGATTTCGCGTGAGATTGAAGGGACGTAGATATAGAGAGTCACCCGATCTTCAATTCTTCCAACGTTGTCGCCGTAGCGAATTGTTTCAGCCATCGCTCCAATTGAGCAACATCTTTAGTCCGTTCAACAAGTGCCGCCACCGCTTCCGCTTGTTCCCCGAACCGCTCGCGCAACTGCAACGATAATATTTGCTGCAAAGAGTTCAGTTTCCCCTTCTGCTCCCCCTTCTGCATTCCCTTCTCAATTAATTCATCAGCAATCGTCTGGCTCATGTTAAAAACCTCCTGCCGGTGGTCGTCGCTCTCCACCGATCGTTCAATGGCTCGTGTTAACGCCTTGTGTTCAGCAGACTGTCTTTCATGATAAACGAGGGCGTGCAGATAGGAAAGCAAGTCGAGCCACCGCGATCGCTGCTCGTCGGGCATCAATTCCAGTCGCTTGACCACCTGCTCCAACAATTGCTCGAATTCGCGAGGCCGAGCCTTGCGCTGCTGAATGACTCGCAGCACACGGCCAAAGTCGCCGCCGGTTTCGTCCAACGTCTCGGCCGACAGTTCGGGGAGATTGACGTACAGCGGCTGGAGTAGCGGTGTGATGTCCCGGAATTGGTCACCGCTTTCGACCAAGTCTGTGAGTACTCCGGGCGATTTCCAGTGGCGGGTTCCCGTATAGAACACAATGGGCAGCACCGGTTGCAGACGGACGGTAGAAGCAGAATCGTGCGAGCGGGTCCATTGTCGCAGTTGGAAATTGAAAATCTGCACGACGTAATCCAAGATCCGCAGCGGCATCAACCTGTCCGGTTCCGATTGATGCTCGATCAAAACATAGATCAGCAGCTTCTTGCGGGTCCGGCGACCGCGCCGGTCCAGCAAAGGGGCTGTCAACACGACGTCCGACTCCACGTGTCGGAAGTCGCGGCGGATGAATGTCGTCTTGACCAATCCCATGCGATCGAAATCGATTCGGTCGCGCCAGGGGCCTGACAACATGCCGATCAACTCCCGCACGTTCTCCGGATGCTCCAGCAGCAGCTTGACTCCGTTCTCCTTGAACTGCCGCACCAACTGCTCGAGCCGTTTTCTGGAAACATGCTTTGCTGTTCTGTCCCGCTTGGCCATCCAGCGACTCCCTGTATGCTCCCGCGATTCGATGGACATCCTTGGTTACCGTGGATGTAATTGTAGCGGCACGTCACGTCGGCTGTCATGTGAAACGTAAAGGAGCCGGCGACTCATTGATACCTAGCAACGGTTCCTGGAACCTTTTCACCATTCTTTTCGGCCAGACGCTGGAAGGCATGAATCTCGATCCTGCAGTTCTCGTGGTCCGAAGACTGCTTTGCATCGCACTGCCAGACAATCTTGTTGCGCTTTCGATCCAGCTCGACGACGTGTGTCCCTATCGTACGACGCAGAACCCAGCGCAAGTCTATCCTGTTGAACGCGGATTGCCTGATGTAGACTTTGTTGACGACGGATCGCTGCTGTGAGCGGCAACCGAAACACACGAACGGAATGAATTCCGTTCTACGACAATGAATTTCGTTCTACGACAATCGAAGGAGATCGTTCATGCAACTTGGATTCGTTAGCGCCATGCTGCCCGACTTGTCGCTTCGTGAAGTGTTCGAGACAGCCAAGCGGTTCGATTATGACTGTGTAGAAGTCATGTGTTGGCCAAAGGGCAAGGCGGAGCGCCGTTATGCCGGCATCACGCATATTGAGGTCGAAGACTTCACTGCCGAAAAGGCTAACGAAGTTAATGCGTTGGCAAACGAGTACGGAATTGCGATCAGCGGACTCGGCTACTATCCCAATCCGCTTTGTCCCGACCAAGAAGAAGGTGCTAAGTACGCGGCTCACATTCGGCAAGTGATCACCGCCGCGAAGCTACTCGGTGTGAATCAAATGAACACGTTCATCGGCCGCGATTGGACTCGATCGATCGCTGATAACTGGCCACGGTTTCTGCAAGTCTGGAAACCGCTGATCCAATTCGCCGAAGACCAAGGCGTGCGCGTGGGTATCGAGAACTGTCCGATGCTCTTCACCGGTGACGAATGGCCGGGCGGCAAGAATCTTGCCACCACGCCAAGCATCTGGCGGCGGATGTTCGAGGATATTCCGAGCGATCACTTCGGGCTGAATTACGATCCTTCGCACATGGTTTGGCAACAGATGGATTATCTCGCACCCCTGCGAGACTTCACCGACAAGTTGTTTCACGTGCATGCGAAAGACGTGCGAGTCGACCGTCATCGACTCGATCAAGTCGGCATCCTGGCGCATCCGCTCGAGTATCACTCGCCAAAGCTGCCTGGGTTGGGCGACGTGAATTGGGGAAGTTTTTTCTCGGTCTTAAGCGACGTCGGCTATCGCGGACCGGTGTGTGTGGAAGTCGAAGACCGCGCATACGAAGACTCCCCGAGTTCCCGGCAGGCATCCTTAGCGCAGAGTGCCGACTACCTTCGGCAGTTCGCTGCCAAGCGGGATACCGCCGTCAGCTTGCGATCTCGTTAATCGGCTTGTGACGCACGCGCCCGTTGCACGGTTTCTTCCGCGCATTCGGTCAGCAATGTCATTAGCGGATGTGCAACGAGTCCCTCTGATTCACCACCTCAAAACCGTGGTTCGATACCAGCTTCGCACCATGATTTGCCGAAGAGTGGCTTAGCCGGACTGTGCGTAGTGTTGCGCATGGAACAGGAGTGCCCGGCTTAATCCGAGGAAACGGAATTATCGGAAGTCACATGCGTTTCGTGCAGGAGGCAACGATCGTCGCGATCATCGCCTGGAGCTGCGTCAGTACGACGTTGGCCCAGATGCCGATGCTCCGTTCGCCGGCACCCGCAACCGCACCCGTCAGCACCTTTCGCTTCACGCGATTGCCGCCCGTGACGCAGACCACTCCGGCTTCTCCTCCGGCACCGACCCTCGCCGCCCCGCAAGTCGATGTGTCGGCGTGGTGGGAGCACCATGTTGGCGATTCTCAACGGCCGTCCGCAGAATCAGTGGCGGTCAGCGCCCACGAACTGGTCCTCCACGCACTCGTCCAGTCTCAGCATGTTATGGCCGTCAGTCAGGGGCCGTTGATCCAGCAGGAAAATGTTCTCAAAGCGATCGCGGATTTCGATCCAGCGGTCTTCTTTGAGTCGCGTTGGGACGATTTGAATAATCCGGTTGGCAATACGCTGACGACCGGTGGTCCGAACCGGTTCAACGACCATCATTGGGTCACCAAAGGCGGGCTTCGCCAGAAGACGCGGCTGGGCGGAACCATCGAGTTGTCCCAAGACATCGGGTTGCAAGATACCAACTCGATTTTCTTCCTGCCCAAGCAGCAAGCCGCCACGCGCATGACGCTCGGCTTGAATCAACCGCTGCTGCGACGCGCGGGCCGCGAGTACAACGAGAGTGCAATCCTGCTGGCGGAGATCGAGACTAACATTGCCGAACAGGACTTGAGTCGCGACTTGCAAGACCATGCCTTCGCCGTGATTCAAGCCTATTGGGAGCTGTACCTCCAGCGTGCTTTGTACTTGCAACGTCATCGCTCGCACGAGCAGGCAATCAACATTCTCACCGAATTGCAAAGCCGCGAACAAATCGACTCGCTGCGTAGCCAGATCGCGCGAGCTCGGGCAGCTGTCGCCATCCGAAAGGCCGGAGTCCAGCGCGCGATGCTCTCGACGCAAACCGCTCAATCGCGAATTGTGACACTGACCAACAACCCAATCTGGCGAAATGTCGGGGCGGTCGAATTGACTCCGCTCGAAGCTCCCGCAACGACCCGAGCCGCTATCGATCTGCACTCGTCATTTCAGACGGCACTTCACTATCGCCCCGAAGTTGCCAAGCACATGGAAGAGATCCGCGAGGCACAGATTCGACTGGGCATCTCCAAAAACGAATTGCTCCCGCAATTGGATCTGGTGCTGCAAACCTATGTCGCGGGGCTGGATGGCAACTATGACGTCGCCAACTCGATTGGCAATCAGTTCGCCGACGGTTCTCCCAGCTACAGCGCCGGCTTCCTTTTTCAGGTGCCGCTCGGAAATCGTGCTGCTCAAGCTGAATATCGACGTCGCGAGTCGCAAGCAGCACAACTCATGCACGAATTGAACGCCGTGCTCAGCCAAGTCTCGCTGGAAGTGGAAGTTGCCTATGCCGAAGTGCAAGCGACTTATCACGAATTGCGCGGACGTTACGAAGCCATGTTGGCGACGGACGAAGAATTGAGGTATCTGTTCGATCGCTGGCGATTGCTGCCCGGCGAGGATCGAGCGGTGAGTTTCGTGCTCGAAGAGTTGCTCGACGCTCAAGATCGCCAGACGGAAGCAGAGGCGGCTTACGTCCGTTCTCAAGTTGCATATACGATCGCGAACTTCAGTTTGCAACGAGCATCCGGATCGTTGTTGCATTTCGGCGAACCGATGAACTTCACCAACGCCAGCGGACCGACACCCGTCCCGGCCGGTGTGGTGCCAATGTATGGGCCTGCACCCTAACCACGGTTGAGGAATGAACCATGACACTCCGATTTAGTTGGCTTAAACAATTGGCGATGATGCTTGTCGCTTGCGGCTTCGCAGCAGAAGGTTTCGCCGAGAATGTCGAGGGCTTTACCGAGCCGTTTCGAACGATTCGCGTAGCGTCAGCCGAATCGGGCATCGTTTCCCGAGTGTTCGTGCGTGAAGGCGAAGCCGTTGCCGCCGGTCAGCAATTAGTGCTGTTGGATGACGAAGTGCATCGCATGTTGCTAGAGATCGCCAAACAGCAGATGGATGCCACAGGGCGCGTGAACTCGACACGTGCGGAAGTGGAACTGCACCAGAGTCGCTACACAAAGCTTGCCGAGTTGCGACAAGCAGGCCAGGCATATCAGCAGGAAGTCGATCGTGCCCGCGCCGACGTGGAAGTCGCTCAAGGCCGACTGCTTGCCATCGAAGAAGAGCTGGCCTTACGAAAGCTGGAGTATAAGAAGATCGCTGTGCAACTCGAACGCCGTACGGTGACGGCACCCGTTAATGGCGTGGTCACCGTGCTGACAAAGAACATCGGTGAATACGTCTCGCCGGTCGATCCGGAAGTCGTCACGCTCGTGCAACTGAATCCGCTGCGGGCAACGTTTCTGATGAACCGCAACCAGTCCGCGAAAGTTCGAGTGGGTTCCCAAGTGACAATTGCCTTCACCGACTCGGCCCTGACTGCGGTCGGCGTCGTCGAGCAGGTGTCGGAACTGACCGACGCCGAAAGCGGAACTGTTCCAGTACGAATTCGCATTGAGAATCAGGAAGGGAAGTATCGCAGTGGTGAACGCTGCACGCTGGATGTGAAGTAAAAGAAGTAGGCCGGAACAAGTCTGCGCAGTTCCGGCAGAATACGAGCGAGCGCCGGAGCTGCGCAAGCTTGTTCCGGCCTACAAGCCTGAGAACGGTTTTCCTATGGAAAAGATCATTCCACGTCGAGTTGCTCCCTCAATTCAGCCGCTTCATCAGCGATTGGATCGGGCGGTAGCTGCGCCAGTGACTACGCCGGCGACTGACTTACGCAATGCGGACGGACTGTTGAGATTGCTGGCAGACGTTCAGGCGACGGGCGACTTTGACGCCGCCGTCCAACAATTGTGCTCGCGCTTGGCGAAGTGGAGTGGCGCCACGCGAGTTGTCCTCGGAATATCGACGACCAGCGGCAGCACGAAAGTATCCGCCGTTTCGGATGCCACAAACCTCGATCAACGTTCCGAGTTGATGCTCGGATTTGAAGCGGCACTCGACGAGACGCTCACTCACGAGGAGTGTGCATCGTGGAGCTCCGCGAGTGTAGACAGCGGCCCAATCTATCGGCGACTGACTCGGCTAGCCTCGACCGACGCACTGATCGGTTTGCCGCTGCGAAACAAGGACGGCAATCCGGTTGGTGCAATCCTGTTTTGCGGCGACGCTGCCTGGCACCGACAACTAATGCGGACAATGGCCTTGGAGGTCTGCCAAAGGCCCGTTGCCAGCTGTCTCGAACTGCTACGCCGCGCGCGTGGCGGGAAACTCGGCAAACTTCACGCCGCGTGGAAAACGCGAATTGGGAAATTGCGATCTCGATTGGTGATCGCAACGATCGTGTTGGCCGGATCGGTGCTGCTCTTTCCGACTCCGTTCAAAGTGAAATGTGACGTCACGGTCGAACCGGTCATTCGTCGCTACGTCGCCGCACCCTTCGCCGGGACGCTCGATAAGACGTTTGTCGAACCGGGGAGCATCGTCACGAAGGATCAAGTGCTGGCGGTCATGGACGAGCGCGAGTTGCGTCTGGAATTGGCTGGCCTCGAGGCGGAACTCGGTGCATCGAAGAAGAAGCGGCTCGCCGCATTGGCGACGCGCGAGGCGGCCACTTCTCAACTCGCTGCCCTCGAAGCGGCTCAACTCGAAACGAAGATCGAGGCGATCAACAATCGCCTCCAGCACTTGAGTATTCAGTGTCCGATGGATGGAGTCGTTGTCAGCGGAGACCTCCGACGCACGGAAGGCGCGCCGCTGTCGATCGGGCAAACACTGTTCGAGATTGCACCGCTCGACCAAATGATTGCCGAGATTGCCGTTCCGCAAGACGAAGTCGGACATGTGCGAAATGGAATGCCAGTGGACCTGCGTTTCGACGCGTTCCCCGGGCAAAGTTGGCAGGGCAAGTTAGTGAAAGTGCATCCGCGTGCCGAACTGCGAGGTCAATCGACGGTCTTCGTCGCGGAAGTTCAATTGGAAAACTCCGATAGCCGGTTGAGCCCCGGCATGAGCGGGCGAGCGAAGATCGAATCCAACAAACGCTCCGTCGGCTGGATTCTGTTTCATCGATCAGCGAACGCACTCGCGCAACGAATCGGATGGTGAGAGGCAAGTTCTAAGTTCTAAGTTCCAAGTTCTAATGACCAATGACCAATGACCAATGACCAATGACCAATGACCAATGACCAATGACCAATGACCAACCCACACTTGCACCCGACCTCAGCCAAGTTGTCTTGCGGCTTCGCGATGACCTCGCAATCGTACCGCAAACGACGGACGGCCAGCGGTTGTACGTGGTGGAAGATCGCTTGACGGGTAAATGCTATCGGCTGGGGAGTGCCGAATACGCGGTCGCGTCGTTGCTCGATGGCAAAAAGAGTCTGGCGGAACTGATTGCGAACGTGCAAACCGACGCCCGTGATAGCGATAGTCAGCAAGCCGACGATGGGCGAGCCACGCTGCAAGTTTGCAAGTGGCTGTTGCAAACCGGGCTGGCTCAAGTCATCGACGCTCAAGAACGAGGCCCCGCAACTCGCGTGATCGCGCCACTGTGGGCACGCTTTAATCCGATCTTCATTCGAGTGCCGCTCCTGACACCGGATCGGTTGCTGGAGAGATTGTTGCCTTGGGCTGGTTGGATGAATTCTCGAATGTTCGCGGCCATCGCTGCTGTGTTGGCGTTCGTAGCCGCGAGTCATCTCGTTATGGATTGGGCGCGATTCAGCGCGTCGGCAGGCGGCATCTTTGCCCTCGAACAAGGATTCTACCTGATGGTGTGTTGGGTGGTATTGAAAGTCGCACATGAACTCGGTCACGGCTTGGCATGCAAGTATCATGGCGGCTATGTGCGCGAGGCGGGAGTCGCGTTTCTGTTGTTCGCACCAATCCCGTACGTCGACGTCACCTCCTCGTGGCGGCTTCGATCGAAGTGGGCCCGCATCCATATCGCCGCCGCTGGCATGTACGTCGAAGCCATCATCGGCTCGATCGCGATTCTGGTCTGGAGCCATACGGCGGATGGCGTGTTGAACCAGCTGTGCGTCAATGTCATCGTCATGGCGACGGCTTCGACGGTTTTGTTCAATGCCAACCCGCTGATGCGATTCGATGGATACTACATGCTCGCGGACTGGCTGGAGATACCGAATCTTTATTCGCGAGGCCAGCAATTCACAACCTATCTGTTTCGTCGTTGGGTCTTGGGGCAACCGCTGGCCGAGAACGCACTGCCCAGCAGCGCGACAACTTCACGAGTCGTCAAGATTTACGGTCTCGTTTCCTGGGTGTGGCGGACGATGGTCTGTCTGTCGCTGATTTGCGCGGCGAGCCTGTTGTTTCACGGAGCAGGCATCGTATTAGCGGTGACAGCTGCAATCTCGTGGTTTCTGGCTCCGGCAGCCAAATTCGCCGCCCGCTTACTGTTGCGTGAAAACTGGCCGCAACTGGGTCGTTTGTGTGTTGTCACCATGGGTGTGACAAGTGTCGCGACGATCTTTTTCGCCTACACCCCTTCGCCCTTTCCAAGACGCTCGCCCGGCATCATCGAATACAAGCCGATCACCGTCGTGCGCAGTGCCAGCTCGGGGTTCGTCCGCGAGATCCTCGTGGCACCGGGCGACACCGTCGCGGCAGGCGATGTGATTGCAAAGCTGGAAAACGTTAACTTGCGCGACGAACTGCGGTGGGTCGAACTCGCGATCGACGAGTCCGATCTGCGGAGCCGTTTGACTCGGCAGCGAGGCGAGATGGCGGCTCATCAAGCGGAACAAGACAAGCTTGTCGCACTGAAGACACAATACGAAGCCAAGGCCAAGCAAATCGACGGATTGATCGTGCGAGCTTCCGCGACGGGGCAAGTCGTCGGTCGCACGTTGCCTCTGCTGCTCGACTCCTATCTGCAAGAAGGTGATGAAGTTTGTCGCATCGGCAAGGAAAGCGAGAAGGAGATCCAGCTTTCCATTCACCAAGACGATCTGCAAGCGTTTCAAGCGCGGATTGGGGCGAGCGTCGCCATACGCGGATCGTCCGGCGTGCTCTACGCCGATTTGACTTCGATCACCCCGCGAGCCACCGATCAACCTACGCACCCAGCCCTTTGCTCATCGCACGGCGGTCCGCTTCCCGTTCGCGCCGATCATAGCAAGAACTCGTCCGAAGGCGTTCGACTGCTCGAACCGCACTTCGTCGGTCACGTCACACTTCCCATCGAGGAAAGTGAACAACTGCGTGCCGGACAGCTTTGCACGATCTCGATTCGCACGCCGGAGGATACACTCGGGCATGTCCTCGCGGGACGCGTTCACGATTGGTTCGCGAGCAAGTTGCGGTAGCGACGTTTCGTAGTTGCCGTAGCCGGATTCGTGAGAATTCGGACAAACCGCGTCGGAAGTCTCACGACGTTCCGCTAGAGTTAACGGCAGACACGCATCACATCGGGAGTGAACGCAACTCGTGGCCGATAGATACCACCAATTCGTGTTCACAATTTCGCTGCTGGCACTATGTTGGTTGGCGATGATGGCGGTACATGAATTTGGCCACGTGATCGGGGCGGTCATCTCGGGCGGAGTTGTGGAACGCATAGTGCTCCATCCGCTCACCATCTCTCGCACAGATGTCTCGCCGAATCCCCATCCGGGCATCGTCGTCTGGCTGGGGCCGGTGATTGGTTGCTTGTTTCCGCTGGCATTGGCCTGGAGCGTCGGAGGTAGAAAGCTTCTCCGGCCCGAAGGGTCGAAACAACCACTGCCGGGTGCCGTAAGGCCCCGGTCGACAGATCGCAAATTTACTTCCCAAGCCCTGCAAGGGCGCCACAGCGAGAGCCAACACCACGGCAGGAACTCATCAACTGCATCTCGACCATATCGTGTTCAGCACAAAGAACCGCAAGCTCGATCTCTCCGATGGACATCGATACGCACTTGGCAATCGATCCGGGGCCTTACGGCACCCGGCAGGGGTTGTGCGGACCCTTCGGGCCCAAGACGGAAAGCGACTGTTGAATACAAACCGCAAGTCGATCGTACACGTGCGAAAATCTAACCGAAGTAGCAACGCTCACGAAGTCAATCTACGCAAGCCACTCGTTACTTAACTAATTCCAAGCAGATCAGCTGGCCGCCCGACGAACCGTTGTCTCGGAAATAGAACTTGCCGTTCGACAATGCAGGCAACGCGCGCGTGGTGTTGCTGCTGATCGTCGCTGACGCGAGTTCGCGGTAGGCCTCTGAATTGACCTCAGCCAGTCGCAGCCTACCGTCAACGCTAAGTAGCAACAGCTGGTCGCCAACCAGAATCGCATGGGCGACGCCAAACCCCGGCTCCGTCCATTTGACGTCACCGGTTTTTGCCTCGAAGCAACGCAACTCGCCGTTGTTGTAATCCTCGCGACCGTGCGTTCCGTAGAGGAAACCATCTCGATAGACGCACGTCGTATATTGGCTCGACATGACGTCGTCGTTCGCCCAAAGTTTCTTGACAGTGTCGCCATCGATCTGCGAGAAATTTGCTCCGACACCGTAGCTCGATGAAACGAACAGAAAGTCATCGAACACCAGCGGTGTTGCTCCGTTGACGGTAGGGCCGCGGGCTCCAAAGGGGAACTGAAAGTGGACTTTCCCGGAATTCGGATCGACGGAGACGGCATTCAATCGAGTCACGAAAATGGCATGTGACTGGCCGTTGATAGTCGCCAGTGTCGGTGACGAATAACTCGCCCCCTCGTCCGTGGCCTGCCACGCGGTCTTGCCGGTTTCGAGGTCAAACGCCACCAAGCCTGCACCTCGTCCGCCGACGTTCACGATGACTTTCCCGGCGGCCACGATCGGCGTGCTTCCCGCACCAAAGTACCCCTCTTGTCCATTGAAATCCTGGTATGTCTCGCGAGACCACAACTTTGCCCCACTTTGCAGCCTTACGCAATGTAAATCGCCCGCGGCACCGAACACATACACGCGATCCTGGTGGATCAAGGGCACGCAGCGAGGGCCGAGATCTGGATTGATACCACCGCCATAAGTCGCATCAAAATCGGCCTGCCAAAGCGATTTTCCGTTCGCGGCATCGAGTGCTTCCACGCGTTCGGCATCACCGACACGATGAAACACCAACACCCGATTGCCAACCACCGCTGGACCTGCGTAGCCTTGACCGACCGGGTAG
>CAUJKL010000448.1 GCA_963204995.1 Planctomycetota bacterium
TGTGGATGCCAGCGTCACGACCACGTGGACGATTGATCTGCACTACCCGTCGAAACCGCTGTGTGCCTGCGACGCGTTCCAAGCGAAAGCCGAGACCTTGAAGATCACACCCTATCCGATTCCCTATCGGTGCTTGTACTCGCGCAACGTTGACAACCTCATGATGGCCGGACGCAACATCAGCGTAACCCATGTGGCCCTCGGCACCGTGCGCGTGCAACGAACAACGGGTATGATGGGCGAAGTCGTCGGCATGGCGGCGTCGATCTGCAAGAAGCAATCTTGTGACCCGCGCGGGGTTTACGAGAATCATTTGGATGAGTTGAAGCGACTCATGAATCGTGGCGTTCCCACGAGAGAACAGACACCGTTGGAGCAATCACGATGACCGTCAACCGTTGCCTTGGATGCCTTGCCTTGCTGGTGTTCCTGCTGCCGCATCACGTCCACGCACAGACAGAGCGAGATTTACCCGTTCGTGACGCGACCCCAGTCGTCAATCGTTCCGAACTGCCCAGTCCGACGTCGTTCACTCCCAACGAATTCGAGGGGACGGACGTCCAGCGAATCAACCAGGCGATTGAAGCCGCGGCGGCCGCCGGTTGCCGAGTGGTCATCCCGCGAGTCAACTTGATCGACGGGCAGCGGCGGGATACGTGGCTGATCGATTCGGCGATCTTACTGCGAAATAACACCACGCTGGAACTGGATAACTGCCATATCAAGCTGTCCGATCGTTGCCGAGATAACTTCATGCGCAGTGCGAACTGCGGCTTGGGAATCACCGATATCCAGCCGATGCAGAACATTTCTATCCGCGGCATCGGTCACGTAGTGCTGGAAGGTGCCGACCGCCCACGGGCTACGGGCGACAGCGGCAAGAAGCTCGGCACCAAAACCTACGGCACGGATGCTGATGTCGAGGGCGAAAGCCAGATGGGCGACTGGCGCAACATCGGGATCCTGCTGGCCTTCGTCGAACATTTCCGCATCGAGAACATCACGATCAAGGACTCTCATTGTTGGGCGATTTCGCTCGAACGCTGTGCCCACGGCACGTTGCGAGACATCGACTTCGCATCGAGCGGATACAAGACGATCGACGACACTCGCCAGAAGGTTCTAAACCAGGACGGTATCGATCTGCGCATGGGATGCCACGATATTCTGATCGACAACATCACGGGTTACACCGGTGACGACCTGGTCGCCTTGACGGCCATTCCGCGAGCCGACATTCCCGCCGGCAGTGTTGCTTCAACCATGGTCAGCGCCGGCGAAGATCGCGGTCAGGGGCTTGATGATATCCGGCACATCATCATGCGAAACATCAAAGGATATTGCCGAGGCGGACACCACATCGTCAGGTTGCTGAATACTTCCGGCGTCAAGATGCACGACATTCTGTTGGATGGGCTGATCGACACGTCGCCCGACGACGTGCGATGTAAAGCCGCAGTGAAGATCGGAGACCATTCCTACGGCGGCGGTATTGCACCGTTGGGCGATACCTACCGGATCATGGTGAGCAACGTCACGAGCAAGTCGCAGCACACAATCCTGATCGGCGGATCGCTGTCAGACTCGATGATCACGAATCTGCTGCGCTACGGATCAGCCGGCGAAGCGGTGACGTTCCAAGCGGGAGCCGAATTCGTGCGGGACGTTACGATTTCGAATGTCCGCGTCATGAGCGAGTGAACGCCGTTTCGTTCTCTCGGCAATCCGCGACCGCCTCCACCGCGTTGGTCTGAAACGTCTGCTTCTTAAGCTTAATCGTCATCATCCCTCCCTCAATATTCCTGTCGCTCTCCCCGGAAACGACAGGAAGATTGAACGATAGGAAAATGTCGGCATCTATTTTCTTCTAATCTTCCTGTCGTCAAATCTTCTCGTCGTCCTGTACTACAGGGAAGCTAATAAGTTCACAATCATTGATTCCGGCAATCGTGTTCACCGGGGCCGTGGTTTTGCTGCTGGTGAAAAGGCTGTCGATGTCCCGCTCTTCTTTTAGATCCACCATCGAACGGATCGGCTGGATGGCACCGTCGAGGAGTGAATCGTGTGCCACTTCAATGAAAGCAA
The DNA here is from genome assembly GCA_963204995.1 of Planctomycetota bacterium. Taxonomy (GTDB): domain Bacteria; phylum Planctomycetota; class Planctomycetia; order Pirellulales; family Pirellulaceae. Next base: position 2,086 of record CAUJKL010000448.1, read on the forward strand.
AGTATGCGAGAACTTAAAGCCTTGTTCACAGCTCGAACCAAGGATGAACCCAACGCCCAGCAGTTGTTGTTCCTCACGCTTTTTTGGAGAATTCTACTATCGGAGCAGCGTGTCCAACGTCCTACTTACGAGTTGTCGTATGCGGCGACAGAGCGATTGCCAAGCAGTTTCGTAACCGACGCGGATCCGCGCGTTCTCGCCAAAGGCTTCCTCGGCAAACTCGCGGGCGATTTGTTCCGCGACGCGTTCGCTACTGATCAATTGTGCCTTCAAGGGGCAGCAAGTATCGGAATGCACGCGAATCGAGATCGCGTCGCCTCGCTGCTGTACGTAAAGCGTCTGAGGGAACAATGCACATTCGCGCGGTCGTACGTCGTAGACGGCACAACCGCCCTCCTGCCAGTTCGGGCAAGCTGCTCCGTCGCGTTGACTTACCACAAACAGCGGCCCCTCGCGATCGACGACGATTTCGTCGCCATGTTGTTTGAAACAGCGATTGAATTCGATTTGCGTGAGGCGTAAGCCGGACAGATGCTTGCAACAGTCCTGGTCGATCGTGCAGGCCGCACACGGATTGGTTTGGATGATGTTCATGCTACGTCCCTGCCGTGACGGGCTGGTTGTGTGGTTGTTCGTTGCGGCGTTTCGCAGCCAGCTCCTTGCTGTGCTGATTTGAATCGTCGGAGTCTGCGTGGCGTTGGCTTTTCAACCAACGGGCCAGACGCAACGCTTGAGCCCGCGGTGTGGAGGCGTATTGCTGAACTTGATAAGTCGGCTCAAGCCGCGTCGTCCAGAACCGCTTGTAATCCAGACAAGTGGGCCCGAAGTCGAGAATGCGATCGCCACGCCGGAAGCTGTCCTGGATCAAACGGGTCCACAATGCGTTGCCCGGTGCCAGCTTGGCCAGATCCGGAACGAAGCCGATCCGCACCAGGTCGACAAAACCTTGATAGTGATAGCCGTACGCGAAGGCGATCGGTCGGTCATCGAGCAACAACAAATTGATATCGGCGGCACCCGCGTTGACGGCGGCAAGATGCGCATCGCGGAGTAGCGGTCGCACCTGATCGTGATGCATCGTGTTGCCATCGACCAGCCCATCCTGCCAACTCGCCCTCGCGATGGATTCGCAGGCCTCGTACAAGTCCCAGCGTGGTTCAGCATCGGACAGTGCAGCCCCGCCAGGTCGATACCGCTCGTAGCGAACGGTTCCCAGCTCGAGCAATCGTCGCTCGCAGCGTTCCACGTTGCGTCGTCGGTTTTTCTGGACGTTGCGTGACTCCCAGTAGCTGTCCCAATTCCCCGTCAGATCGAGCATCGCGACGCGGGTTGCTTCATCGCACTCCTGGCCGACAAAGTCGATGGGCGGAGCGGCTGATTCGGAGTCGACGGTTCGCGGCTGTCCCGATCGATCGGCGACCGGGATGGTCGTGAGATCAGCCAGATCAAACTTCTTCTTAGAACGCCATACGTGATGCAACGCTGCGACGAGTGTCTGTTCTGGCGAGGCGCTGATGGGTCCGTAGAAGCTCGCCCAGCCGTCAATGGGAAATCGGAGTACTCGCATGGGGCCACAGGAAGTCGTTTCCAGCTTGATGCAGAGTGGGACGAATCCGGTTGGCTGGTTTCCATCTGTCGTCATGATGACGAACACGCTCTCGTCGGCTGCTGCATGCTGCCAGCGAGCCGCCAGCCACTCGGCCGATTGAAAGAACGAAGCGTGTGGTGTCACCGCCAGTAATGTCTGCCAAGCGGACTGATACTCGGCCAACTGTTGAAGGCTGCAAATCTCGACGACGCGTTGCATAAAAGTTCTCGAAACTCTCTGTTAGCCGTAGACCTCGGCTAGTTCCTGTTCGGTTTCATTGATTTCGGTGTTGTCGTGCGACGAGGGTTCTCGCAACTCGTTGCCCCTGGTCGCACGAGCGACGCACCAGCCGAACCAAGTCGTCTCATGTGCGACGGGTGCGAAGCCCGCCTCTCGCAATTCGTCTCGCAGTTCTTCCCACACAAAGTGATGGTGGAACAGCGGTGTCGTGGGGTCGAGGTGGTCGCCGACTTCGACGGGGAACTCACGCTGACCACGAAGTTTTCGCAAGGTGTTTGCCAACGCGGCTTGCATGCGAAACGCGAGTGTGTCGTGGTCGCGTGTGTAGAAGTCGAGGACCAGCGTTGCGTCAGGCCGCAGCGTTCGTCGGATGTTCGCCAGCATCTCGATGCGACACCTCCGATCGTGTACGTACGAGAAGAACTTGCGAGCAATAAAGGCGGCGTCGTACGGATGCTCGCCACGCGGAACCTCGAAACGCTCGCACCACTGAATCGCCGCTCCGCAACGCCGCAAGGTCAGTTCCCGGCGAGTGGCCTCGCACAGCTCGCGGCCGTAGGCGACGCCGGTTGTCGCATAGCCGAGTTCATTCAGTCCCACGAGTTCGCGTCCGCCCTCGGCAGCCACAACCAGGAGCGATGCGGCATTGGCGAGATACTCTTGGGTGATGCGGTGCTCCCACGGTTCAAGGCCGCGCTCGGTTTCGGCGGTGATGTCTAGCGACTGAGTTTCATCGAACGGATAAATATCGAAGGCCCGAAATGACTGATCGTCGATCAAGCCCATGAAGATGCCTGACTGAATGGCTTCGATCCATGACCCAATCTTTTGCGTCGCCCATTGCGAACGCCTGAGCCATTGGATTCCTGGGGTATTCAACGGATGCATGGTGGCCTCCTCGCTGCGTAGATGCTGGTACTCAGGATCGCGCGAAGTGATTTACAAGGCTGGGCGGTCGTCGTCTTCACGCCGCAATCGAGGTTTTTCCGCCGTAAGCCCTCGCTGGTCCTCACCACGGCGGCCGAATTGCGGAACGTCAGACACTCGCCGAGCGGTCGTCTGATCCTCCGAGCGACGTCCGACGATGGTGCCGCCGCGAGGAGCGGCTGGTTTTCGATCGGAAGCCCGGCGACCGAGTCCCAGAAAATCCGTCAGCCGCCGACCTTGTCGGGCATTGGGACCAATTGGGGCGACGAGAAAGACCAGCCCTGCTCCGGTCATGAACCCGCCGATCAACCCGATGCCGACGATCGTGATTCGTCCTGGACCGACCGGCGAATCGCCGACTTGAGGCTTTTGGAAACGAGTGATCAAACTGGTGGCCTGGGACGACGACTCGGTCGCCCGAGCCGCTGCCAGGTCTTGTTTGGCTTGCTGGACGATGTTCGTTCGCTGCTCGACATCGTTGACGAGCAAGGCATACTCGGCTCGCAGTCCCGCCAGTCGACCGAGTCGCTCTTGCAAATCATCTTGTTGATCGGTCAGTGAGTTGATCTGTCGCAAAGTAACTTGTAGATCCGTATCACAGCTGCCGACTGCCGCAGTCAGTTCCGCTCGCAAATTCTGGCGCACGGCCTCTTCGCCCTGAATGGCAGCCTGCACCAGCGGATGGCCGGGACTCATCTTGCCTTTGAGATCGGAGGTCCGCAGCTGTGCATCGACAAGCCCGTCCTTCAATCGCTTTAAGGCAGGCTGTGCCGCGAACATCGAACTGGGCATGGCGAGCAACTCGTCGGGGTTCTGCGTGGCGGCGATGAGTACCTCTTTCAACTGCTGGTGTGTTTCGACTTCGCTCTGCCGTTGGCGGATTTCCGTTTTCACTTGGTTCAAGGCGCTGCGAAGATTCCCTTCGCCCGTGCCGGACTGATTGAGAACTCGCAGTTCCGCCAAGTCGCGTCCGACTTCGCGTTCCATCGTCGAGAGGGCGTCGGTAGCCTTTTGCAGGTCCGCCAAAGCCAGCTTGAGCGTTTGTTCCAATTCGGTCGTCACGCTGCCGGCGCGCGCGTTGCGCAGCTTGCCGAGATGGCTTTCGAGCTGATCGCAGATGGCAGTGGTACGCGCGATCGCGTCCTCGGGCGTCTTGCCTTTCACCGACAGATAGAGAACTTCGGTCGTGCCGAGTTCGGAACCGGCCGGCGCACCGATCTTGATACACTCTTGCATCGCTTGAACATCGGCGTCTGTCGGGAACTTCTTAGTTCCGAATATCGATTTAGGAGGGCCGAGTTGTTTTAACGCTGCAGAAACCACCGCCGAGCTCTTCGCAACTTCGATAATGGTTTCTTGAGAGGCACGCATCGATTCCGTACTATCGAACCGCCCCTGTCGCCCCACACCGCGCGCTTCATCGCGAGTGACAAGCGATTGTGACGCTTGCCAAGTCGTCGATTTCGTGATTGCGTAGACCGTCGCGACCGCTGTCATCGCGACCGTCGGAACAACCCACAGCCACAGGTAAGTACGAAACGCCTTCACGAGGCTCATCACCGTCTGTTGAAACGGATTCGGTGCCGTCATTGCTATACCCTATCACTACGATCCCTACAGCCCGGCCGGTAATGCGCTACGAACGCGCGAAACGGACGTTGAACTATAGGTCGTGGGAAGGCGACAAGGGGGAGTCGGTACAGCAGTCGATGAGCGAAATCGCGTCGTACGCGGCAGCGACGTTTCCGTTGCCGTTACAACTCCCGTCGGAGTGACCGCAGTCGAAAAGTAGAATGTCCCCTTGCTTCGCCCTGTAATCGCTCGACACGTTCGTCTGGCGTGTGAAGCTTCAGTTGCTCGGTCGCTGCGCCCATGATCGCTTCGACGGACTTCATCCCAAATTCGAATGCCTTCGGTAACGGCAGTTGCTCGCGGGCAGCTTTCGTATCATTGGCGAGTTGCTGTTGTGCAGGAGCCATCTCCGCTGGCCTCAGCAACGAAGTGCCCGAGTCTCGCCATTGGGAAGTCTCGTCGAGTAGCGTCTGTTGCCCACTCGTAATGTTGGTGAGTTGTATCTTCAGCTGTTCAAGTGCCGTGGCGAGCTGTTGCGCCTGCTGTTGGCTCATGTCGCGTGGAGTACGACCCTGGGAATCTGTCAAAGCGCTTAGCACCGGTTGTAAGCCTTGCTCGATTTCACTTTGAGCTTGCGAGGCGTTTCCCAGTCGGTTCCGAGCGACCTCGTTGCCCACCTCGCGCATGCGCTCCGCGATTCCACGAGTGCCCGCTTCACGAGCTGCCTCGGCCAGCGTCGCAGCAGCCGCAGGATCCGTTCCACGAATCGTTTCGCGCAGCCGATCCATCTCTGCCTGAATTCGCTCCAAGCGACGCGCTGCATCGGAGGACAACAGGGACACCCATACATTGATCGGGGAAATTGGAACTGCCAACCACTATTTTGCGATGCAGGATTTTGGGTGCCCCCTTCTTCTCGCCCGTCGTCAATTACTCGCTTGATCTAGTTGCGAGTGGCTGGTGAACATCGATGTGACAGTTCGGCAGGGCTAGTTGCAGCTCGTCGACACCTTCCTTTGTTACCCAGGCATTGTAGATTCCCAGCCACTCCAAGGTTGAGATTCTTGCGACGTGCCGCAATCCTATATCAGTAATATCGGTATGCTGAAGATCAAGTGAGCGAAGCTCTGGAGTTAAGGCGACGAACGCCAGTTCGTCGTCAGTAATCGACGAATTTTGTAGTCGCAACGTTCGTAACTCTCGGCACTTCGCAAGGCAGCCTAGTGCCCCACTATCAATTCTAGAAGTCACTAACCGCAATTCCTCCAATCGCGGTAATTGGCTTATCGATTCGAGCGAGGAACGGGACAGCGTCATATCTGTCAAGGCCACATATTGCAGACTGGGCAGCGAGCTAACTCGAGCAAATGCCGCATCGCTAACAGTCATTGAACTTAGGAAGAGATATTCCAGCTTTCGACAATGCTCCACTGGTGCGACGTCAGTGTCCGAAAGGTCTCCTCCACCCAGTGCCAGCGTACGCAACTCAGTAAAGCTGCTTAACCATGCTAGCTCATCGTCGAGCATCGCGGTGCGAGGACCATTAACCATTATCACATGATCGAAATGTTCCAACCCGCAGAGTTCGGACATTATTGTCTCGAAGCGTGAGGGTCCCTGCTGAAACCCTCGCTCGTCGCGCTCGCACTCGTATTCCACCGCGAAACCCATTGACATAAGTTGCGCTGCCAGACGCTGTTCGCGGCGGAACAAAGAGATGTTCCAGGACAAAATCGACAAGCCAACCGCCAGCCCGCCAACCAGGACGAACAGGGTTCGTAGTGAAACGCGACACCAGGAAAAACCGTATTTCGACATGGCAGGATTCTCACTGATATCCGCCCGAATAGGTTCCCGTACGCGATTTATTAGGCGATTCCCGTCGAATATGCCACTCATCTCTGGAAACAAGTTGCACGCCCAACGTGATCGGAGGCGGAAATGCCTGAGCAACAAGAAATTCTACGGTTCCTGGAACCTTTGCTACGTCCAAAAGCGTCTCCATCGTTAATAACTGGACCTGTCCCCGTTTCGCTCCTCCCGCGCGAGACCATACAGGGAAGGCCAAACGTCTCGCGCGACCCGTCCGGCCCGTCCGGGCAAACCTTGAATAGGTACGAAGATAAGGTGCGACGCAGCGAATTGCCAGCGCCCGAGGCATTCGATTTCGCGGCGGGCAACTACTTTTCTGTGCTGTCGCGTGCTGATGACGAGGCGTTCTCAATCCCTCTGAAATTGGCGAGCGTGAAAGTCGCTTCGCGACGGAAAATACCAAAGCGGCGACAAGTCGCCGCACTCCAAAACTATGGAGTGCTGTGACTTGTCACAGCTTTCCCATTTTCGGGCGCAGCCCTTTCCCCCCAATCGCACTCTGCCACAGGTTCCGCTCGTATTCCCACCGCCGACAAGCTAAAATCCAAACCTCAACTTCCGACTCCCATCCAACGCAGAAGCATTCTCGGAATCGCGTGGCATGTCCCTGTCGTTCGACGAATTCGTCCAGCAACTCGAAAGCAGCGACCTCGTTCCCGCGCGGAAGCTGAAAGAGTTGCTCGCTCGCCAGGACGCTCCCTTGGCCGACGCCCAAGCCTTGGCCAAGGCCCTGATTCGTCAGGGACTGCTCACGAAGTTTCAAGCGACGGCCGCGTACAACGGGCGGCTGAAGAAGCTGGTGCTGGGCGACTATGTGCTGCTCGACAAACTTGGCGAAGGCGGCATGGGAGTCGTCTACAAGGCGCGGCATCGCCGCATGGACCGGATCGTGGCGATTAAGATGCTCCCGGCAGCCGCGATGAAGAAGCCGGAACTGGTCGAGCGGTTCTATCGCGAAGTCCGAGCGGCCGCGCGGTTGTCGCATCCCAACATCGTCACCGCCTACGACGCGGGAGAACACGACGGCACGCACT
>CAUJKL010000449.1 GCA_963204995.1 Planctomycetota bacterium
CCTTCTCTCCGTTCGACTCGCACATCGTACAGCGTCGTTCCACCACGACGAATCGAAGTCGTACCAGCGAGGACGGCGGCGGCATTGACAGGGGCTTGGATCTGCTCGGCCACCGCAACGACTCGAAAGTCGGGTTGCGGCGGTCGAATCACCAGCCGATAGACGTTTCGCGGATCGGGAGCCGCACTGCCGTTTTGATCGCGAACGATGATCCGATAGATTGCATCTTGGTCGGCCGTCAATCGGTACGAGGGATCGTCGGTCGAGGTGTCGAAGTTACTGCCAATACGCCCATTGCGGTCTCCGGGATCGTCAACAGTGGCGATGTTCGCGACTACCTCTTCACCTTTTTCGTTCTTCGTTACACGTTGCACGATCAGGTAAGGATCGGTATTGAGTCCTAGCTGCTGCGAGATCAGGTCAACATAGAAGACTTGGCCCTGCTTCGCTTCGAATTGCAGCTGATCGTGATCGCCGCTCGGGTAGAATTGCCCGACAAACTCACAGGGCACCGTCACCAACTGAGCCTTCGCCGGGACGTCGTTTGGTTCGATCTCTTTGACGACAGGAGCACGAGCAAAATAGATGGGTGTCGGATTCGCGGTGTTAAGGCGATAGACGTAGGAGTCAAGGACTGCCGCTTGAGGCGGGACCAGCTCGGCGATGTCCAACTGCCGCGCGGCGGTTTCGTCCGCCGGTAGCGGAATGTTCGCGGTCAGTTGTTCCAACGCAGCGCCGTCGACTCTCATCTCAGAAGGCTGGCCGTTCGGTAAGTTTCTGCCATAAATCACGTAAGCATCGTTCGAGCCCGCGAGGCCCGATGGTGGGAAAACGAAGTCGACGTGAGGCCCCATGTGTGTTGTCAACCGGTAAAACGATTCGTTGCCGCCCCCGTAGACAAAGTCGTACAACGCGACAATGTACTCGCCGCCGACTGTGGCTTTGAGATCGATAAAAGGGTCGATGCCGATGCTGTCGCGACTGCGAGCGACTTCGCGACCGCTCGGATCGTAGACCACCAACGTGCCGTCCAGACGTGAGTCGATCCGTTGCGCCGCACAGTCCAAGAGAACTCGTTGCCCTTCTTTCAAAGCCAGCTTGAAGTGATCGACGTTGTTCGCGTCGACCACACCGCTCACGGTCTTATCGACGCCAATCTCGAATGCTGACGCGGCGCTATTGTTTCCGCCTCGATCAACGAGTTCGTCGTAGATCCCCACGGTGAACGCTCGCGGGTTGGAAACTCCGTAACGTCCCACAACGCGAGCTTCGTAAATTCCAGGCTGAACGTCACCAGCGATCGTTATGGAAAACTGTCCTTGGACTGGCTGCTCGGCGAGGAACTCGTTCGGCTTCGCCATTTTCTGGGTCGCGGTGATGCCTGGGTGAGAAAACACCAACTGGCTCAAATCAATCTGATCCGCCCCCGAAACCTGAACGTCCAACGTCGTGCCGAACTTTCCTCCCGGCGGAAAGATGCTCGATAGCTGGGTACTAGGAAGCTGGGCATGGAGCGTTGGCGGCACGGATAACGCCAGCAGTCCGCAAGTCACCGCCACACGGGTAGACCAGGATGAGAGACGATGTGAAGCTCGAACGACGAACGTTCTTCGCGCCATCGGAACATTCCTTTCAGATTCAGGTAGGCTAAGACCGTTGGTGTGCTTAGTGGCAGGTGCAGCGACCAGGGGGCATACTTCAGTTTGATCGCTACGGTGGGAGGATTCAATTCTTAAACGTAGGGTAAGCTATGGGCTGCGGGGACTTGTCACCGCTTTAGCATTTTGTGCGAAGCACTCTGTTTTCGTCGTGAACGCAACCAACGTGGAGGCTGCGAAGTCGACCGCCAAGGTGGGAAAATTCCAAAGCGGCGACAAGTCGCCGCACTCCAAAAAAAGAGTGTAAAAGTCAAATCTAGTGGTTGAATAAAAACTCCTTGGTATTAATCAACGCCCAAACGATATCTTCATAGGCACGCTTCGTGTCATCGCCACACTTCTCGATGTGAGCCATTGCGATCGCCGTTTCGTCGGGCAGCGGCTCGCGTGAGAAGGACAGCAAATACAATTCGCGAATCTTGGCCTGATGATCGCGTTCTTTGTCGGCGGCCAGTTTGGCGGCTCGACCACCGCCATCGGTCAACTTGCCTTGAATCTCGCTCGAGTTCAACAGATGCAAACTCTGGGCGAGGTTGGCTTCAGAGGATCGCTCGCATTCACAAGCACTGCTCGCTTCCGGACGCCCGAACACAGTCAGGAAGTAGGAAGTAAACCCGCTGTCGGGCAACTCCACCGCGCGCGTCCCGCTGGGAGCGCCACCGAAGCCAGTTGTCGTGCCAGTCACTTGATTAATCGCGTCAAGCAACACTTCTGCATTCAACCGTTTCGGATAGTACCGCGAGAAGTTCTGTTTGTCGTCACGGTTCCAATCGTTCGGCTCGGCCGCCAACTGGTAGGTGCTGGAGCTACAAATCGTCCGAATCAAGTGTTTCAAATCGAACTTGCTGGCGATGAAATCCTGAGCCAAAGCATTCAGCAATTGCGGATTCGACGCCGGGTTCGTGACTCGCATGTCGTCTTCTGGATCGACCAGCCCGCGACCGAAGAAATGCTTCCAGTAGCGATTCACGAGCGCATAAGCAAAGAACGGATTGTCTTTGTCGGCCATCCAATCCGCGAGGCTGACGCGAGGATCGTCTTGTGGGTCCAGAGTTGGCGGCAGGCTACCTAGGCCGGTGGGCGGAACGTTTTCTTTGGTCTTGGGGTTCTGAGCTTGAGCGGTTCCCGGATTGTGGAAGATCCGATCCTGGCCTTGGATATAACCTTTCTTCTTCCCGACTCGAGAGAAAAACGCCGAGAACCCATAATAGTCCTGCTGGCTCCACTTCTCGAAAGGATGATGGTGACAGCGGGCACATTGAATGCGGAGCCCGAGAAACAGCTGCGCTGTATCTTCGACTTGAGCGGCTTGATCGGACACTTCCCGATACCAAGCAACAGGTGCGTTGGTGCCGGGTGTTCCCGAAGCTGTCAAGATCTCGCGCACGAACTGGTCGTATGGCTTGTTCTCGTAAATCCCCTGCCGAATCCAGTCATAGAAGGCAAAGGTCGCGATCTTATCCGAATCTTGCCGTCGCTTGTTGCGGAGAATAGCGGACCACTTGTTCGCAAAATACTCGGCATGATCGCCGCTATCGAGCACACGATTAATCGCCGCGATTCGTTTGTCTGGCGAGTTATCGGCTAGGAAGGCTTCCGATTCTGCGATCGACGGCAGCCGTCCCGCCACATCGATCGTCAGTCGGCGTAAGAAGGTCGCATCGTCAGAAATCCGCGATGCAGGCAGGCCGAGGTCTTTTAACTTGGCGAACACATTCTCATCAACGAAGTTCACCGCGACTGGCAAATTCTCGACCTTAATGCCAAGTGGAATCGTCGCTCGAAAAACGCCAACATGCCCTTGGTAGCGAGCCATAACTGCAACGCTGCCCGTCAGCTGTGCCGTTGTCACTAGCCCGGTAACACTCACCTCACCCATTTCAGTATCGTTTGAATCGAACTGCGTGGTGCGAGTCACATCTTCGGAGGAACCATTCGAGTAGTGAGCGACGACAACCAATTGCTGCGATGCGTCACGGCCCATGAGTCGTTCGTTCGGAAACACTTCGATGTGTGTGACCGTTGGGTCGTCGGCATTACCGTACGGAACACCTTGCTCGATCCACCGACGGAGCAAACGGTAGGCGGGCGAATCCGCAGCGATGCGGTGACCACCGCCGTGCGGCAGCCTGGCAACTGCCTTTTCGAGCAGCAAGCTGCGATCCGGGGCCGACAAGAACAGTCGGCGACCGCGACCTTCTTTCACCAGATACTCGTAGTCTTCCGTCGGCTCAAAGCCCAACAGCGAAAGTCGAAAACCGTTCTGACCACCGGATTTTCCATGGCACCCGCCACTGTTGCAGCCATATTTTGTGAATACGGGAACGATCTGGTTCGGAAAGTTGACTGGCAAATCCTGAACGATGTTCGTGACCGTCACGTTGATCGTCGCATCCGCCGTGGCATCGCCGCTGGCGATTGCCTTTACGTGGATCGTGGCATCTCCTTCGGCGATCGGTGAGACATAGCCGCTTGCGTCCACGCGGACGACTCCGTCTGGGGAAGCAGTGTACGTGGCTTCGCGACTCAAATCGCGTTTCTGACCACTGTCATAGTCGCCCGTAACGACGAGCTGTTGACTAGCATCACGTCCCGAGACGAGAAACTTACCGTCGGAGGTGCGGCCCGTTTCGACCGAGATCGACAAGAGCCTTCCTGGTTCGCCCAGCCCCGGGGGTTGGGGAGCGGACGCATCTTGTGCGGGAAGTGCGTTGGTCGAGGCGGGAGATAGCACAGCCAGCAAAAGGGCTGTGGCGGAGAGCGTGCGGAGCATGTGGGGTTCCCTCAAGTAACAGGAGTTACTGCGTCCTTGGAACGGTGTGATTACTAACGGTAGGCGAGTATTAGACTAACATATCGATGCTAGTAAATGCAACAAAACCTAATCTGCACCGCTTGGGCGGGCGGCGAGGATATCGCCTGGCGACAGTGCATAACGCGTCTTTTGTAGGCTTTTGTCACACGAATCGGTGATCGCACCCTGCGACAGAGAAATCGCGAGCCCCGCGCCAGGCTCAATGGAACAGCATGTCAGCAGTGACTTCGCGACCAGTGCCATCGGGCATCTCGATGGCCAATTGCAACGCTTGCGCTCCGTTTCCTTCGACGTATTCGACGCGAAGCGGATGGAATCCGGCCTTCATTCGGCGGGCAAATCTTCGCCGAACGCTGAACGTCCAGCGTCTATCGACATGATAGCAATAGTAAACGCTAATAGCGCAGTCGTTCGTTGGAGCGACATGGTGCAGCTCGCTGGGGTTGAAGGCGAGCTCAACAGTCTTGGACGCGACGCGACGCTGCGACTATAAGTTACTCGTCGCTCGGCGGACAACACCAGCGTCAAAGTAGTTGATGGACATGCCCGCGTCGATCACGAGCGTTTGGGCATTGATGCCCGATGATCGTGGGCTCAGCAGGAATGCAGCCACATTCGCCGCCTCTTGCGTTTGCACCGCTTCCCCGCGTGGAATCACCTGCTCGGCAAATAGATACGAATCGACGTACCCAGGAATCCCCGCCGATGCCGAAGTCTTCAACAGCCCAGGCCCGATCGCGTTGAATCGAACGCGTGAGAACTGGCTGAAGGACTTTGTGAGAAAGGCGAGCGACGAGTCTAACGCGGCTTTAATCGGAGCCATAAAGCCATAGTTTTCGCTCGCCATCCGCGTCGTCGAAATCGAGATCGCAACCACCGACGCATCGGGATCGAGTAGATCTTTCAAGGCATTGGACAGAGCAATGAGCGAGTAACACGAGATATCGACGGCACGCAGGAATTGCGATTTCCCGGTCTCGTGAAACGGCTTCATGCCTCCTTCGTAATCGGCTAACGCGATCGAATTCACCAGACCGTGAATCGTGGAGTACTTACCCGCGAAGTCAGCGCGCAACTGTTCGATCTGTTCAGGGAATTCCACATCGCAGACATACACCTCGCGATCCTTCAGCAATTTGGCGACGCTTTCTTTCCGCTCGGCGCTGCGAACCACATAGACGACATTCGCCCCGGCTTCTTCCAGCGTTTGGCCGATGTGATACGCCACGCTCTTGCGATTCGCGACACCGAAGACAACCAGCGTCTTGCCGCTTAGCTGTAGAAAGTCAGGCATACAAGTTCGCTCCGGCAATTAAGAAGACGCTTCCGCAGCCATCGTACAGGCAAAGTCAAAACGAACCGCGACTTTGCCTTCGCACGTTACCTTTGCCTGCAAGAAGAAGGCGTCCGCCAATCGTTCGTTCAACTTCACCGCCATCTCGATCGTGTCGCCGGGACGAATCATCTTTTTGAACTTGACGTCATTCAATCGCGTGGCCACCGGAACACCGCTTCCGTCCGCCACGAATCTCGATAGCAGGATCGCGCCGGCTTGCATGGCCGCTTCGCATAAGATCACACCCGGCACGATCGGTTGATTGGGATAATGTCCCTGAAAGAAAAACTCGTCGGCGCGAAACGTCTTGCGACACAAGATGGTGTCTTCGCCCTGCTCGACGATTTCATCGACCAGCAACATGGGAGGACGGTGAGGAATGGCATTTAGGATGTCGTCGATCATGGTTTGCAGTTCAACTAACCGGCTGGGACGCCGCGCCAACCTGCTTCATTAACAAAGCATCCACATCGTTGGCGACGATCACACCATAGTTAATGGCACCCAACCAGCCGGACATGATAATCCCGACGCTGCCCGCGTGGTACAACCCCTTGACTTGTTGAGGCAATGCACGGCTGACCGCCAAGCCCTCGAACTTGGTGCCAAAGCTGGCCCCGGCCACGTGCTGCGTATAGTGCTCGAAGGTGCGTGGCGTTGAAGCTTCGACGTGTGCCAATCGCTCGCGCACATTCGGCACGTAGCGATCGAGATGATCCAGCGTCTTATCAATGAGATCTTGTTTACTGGCTTTATAGTCCTCGTCCGACAGTTTCGCCCAGTCGTTATAGTGGGCATTCGTACTCGACACGATCAGCGTTCGTGGTCGGCCTTTCGGACGAGTCCGCGGGTAATAGATCGAGTAAGTCCGGCTGGTGACATCGCGACTCAGCAGCAGATCCGTCTTAAACTCCTTGGCCGTCGATGTGAAAAACAAGTCGCCCATCGATTCGTCAATCGTATCGCCCGGATTCAAGGCCATATAGACTTGCGTACTCGAGTTGTTCAACCGTACCGCACGAGCCTCTTCGACGAACTGCTTGTCGAGCGACTTCTCGCCCAGCAAACGAAAGATCGTGGCATTGAGATTGGCATTCGAGATCACCGACCTGGTCTTAATTGTCCGACCGTTCACCGAGACGCTTTGAACGCGGCCTTGTGCGACGTTGATCTTCTCGACATCACAGCGAATCCGGATGTCGACACCGTTCCTCTTCAGCTCCTTCTCCATTAACTGAATGAGCAGATCGGTGCCGCCTTCGAACGTATAAACTCCTTTCGACATGAAGTTCGAAAAGACGATGCCGTAGGTGATTGCCGGATCTTCCAGCGTCGAGCCGTTGGCGTACACGATCGGCTCCATTAACAGTCGGTGCACGTCTTCGCGACCGGGAAAGAATTTTTCAAACAACTCACCCGTCGTCATCGATTGGTCATCGTAAAAATTCATCCCACGAGCCGTATCGAAGAACTCGGCGACTTTCTCGGGAGCGATCTTGAACTGCGTCGTCAGCAGCTTCGTGAAATCTTCGCGATTGTAGGTCGTGGTCAGCGAGAACATCGGGTTCTCGAACCGAATCCCCTTCAATTGCACGATCGAATCGGCAATCTCCTGGCTCCAATACCTCCGGCAACTCTTGATCATGCCATAGGGGAACCCATGCAGCGAAACGTCAAAGATGTGCCCACCCGGTCGTTTAAACCATGTCGCCATGCCCCCAAGCTTATAATGCTGTTCGAGCAACAGCACCGAATACCCCGCCCGCCCCAAGACGTTCGCCACCGTCAGCCCGCCCAGACCGCTGCCAATGACGATCACATCATATTCGTCTTTTGCACCTTGGAGAAAATCGCGTGGCATGTCGTCCGTGCCTTCAGGATTGTGGGAGAACCCACCAGCTTACCGCGAAGATGAAGAATGACAAAGGGTTACCGCCCACTCGCTACTTACCACAAAAACGTCCGGAGAGAGAACCTCCATTTGTGGTCAGCTTGATGTTCTGTGACGACTTGCTCGACATCCGTGTGCAGAGGAGCGCCGCTCACTCGATCTCGACTCCCGCTGGTGGCTTGAACAAGTCCGCGATCGCACACAGAAATCCAGGCACGACATCTTCGCCATCGAGCGAATCTTTGTTGGTGAGAATGGTGGCACTCTCGTCTTGGCGATAGATAAAGACTCGTTCGGCCTTCGGATCGATCACCCAAACCAAGCGAACTCCGGCCGCGAGATACTCTTCGACTTTTCGCGACACGTCCTCGAACAAGTCGTTTGGCGAAACGACTTCAACGGCTAAATCAGGTGCGATCTGACAATGTCCAGTCGGGCGTTCGCTTGCGGGAAGTCGGCTGGCCTGGATGAAGGAGACATCGGGCTTGCGAACCTTCGTTGGATCATCTGCAAAACATTGGTAGCTCGCATCCGCCGGCAGCACCTACCCCAGTCCCTTGCTGTAGCAATAGCGAACTAAGAGAAATGAAAGCTGGAGCCCGATGCAACTAGATTCAAAGCCCACGTTTTTCTTCACAAGCTGTCCCTGAACCAGCTCGAACATTTTGCCATCCGGGACGTGGAGCAGGTCTTCTGGCGTGAAGGTCGTGGGTTGCGAAGGAACGCTCATTTCTCAAACTCGCAGGCAAAAGAGACGTTGCTGACGATCGAACCCATCATACCAGCAAAGCTAAGGTCCGCACCACACAAGACCCGATTCCGGCTAAACGAGCAGAAGCCATCACGATTTTCGACGCACAAACAAGCGAACTCATTTCCCGCATCCGTCCTGCTGCCGAAACCACCGAGTGTGCGTTTCATCCGTTTCAACCTCTCCTGGTTGCCGCGTTTGAGAACCATCTCTTAAGGCGGCTTCGCCGCGAAGTGGGGTAAGCTTCCAGCTTGCCATCTGCTAGCAACGCTCGCGAAATCACTTCCTCATTTGTGATACAGCAAAGAGGTTGCGTGACCAATCAAGTTACAGACCCCGTTGACATGAGAGTTGTGAGCCTGATTGTTGAGGTGCCTTTATCACTCTCAGGCTCAGTAGCGGTCGTTTGCTCGCCATCGGCGCGAACCGCGACCTCACAAGGCTCAGAACTCCTGATCCGGCGGAGAATACCGTGAACCATAATTCGTGGTCGTGGATAAAAATTGGTGTGAGACCAGGGGAACCCAAGAAAAAAAAAAAACCACGAAATTGTGGTTAGGTAGA
>CAUJKL010000450.1 GCA_963204995.1 Planctomycetota bacterium
ACCTTCGCAAGCGAAGTAAAAGTCCCGGCAACGTACCTCGTTGACAAACCGCAGCACATGTCTTGGCACGAAGCCGCCGCCTTGCCCTTGGCAGGTGTGACCGGTTATCGCGCGGTCTTTACGCAAGGTCGGCTGCAGGCGGGCGAGCGAGTGCTGATCAGCGGTGTCGGCGGCGGTGTCGCAACCTTTGCGCTTCAGTACGCTCTCGCTGCGGGAGCGACGGTCTTCGTGACATCTTCGTCGGAAAGGAAACTCGAGCAGGCGATGCAACTCGGCGCCGCCGCAGGATTCGATTACACCGTCGATGGCTGGCACAAGCAACTGGTGTCGGCTCATGGTCCGATCGACCTGATCATCGACAGCGCGGGAGGCGACGGCTACGCGAATCTGCTTGACCTAGCAGCCCCAGGTGGACGCATCGTCAACTACGGAGCAACCGCCGGTCCGCCCAAGAAGCTGGACCTGTTCAAAGTCTTCTGGAAGCAATTGCACTTGATCGGCTCGACGATGGGATCACCGGACGATTTTGCCAAGATGATCGAGTTCGTCGGCGAACACGCGATCAAACCGATCGTTGATGAAGTCTATCCTCTGACAGCTGGCAACGAAGCGATCGAGCGGATGAAGAACTCGCAGCAGTTCGGCAAGCTGGTGATTTCGCACGAGGACTAACATGGTAGCCGACTCCCAGGCCGATGGCCTGGGCTAGGCAAAAGGGCTGGGCCTTTGGCCCGATCAACTGGCTTTGACTTTGTGCCTAGGGAACTTCGTTCCCGTCAAAACCGTGGTTCCAGCATCTCGCCATTCATTCGTTGCCAGATGACTTCCAACTCAGTTACCTTCGCCGGCATTTCCATCGCTTGATCGTCCTTCTCGCTGACGTCGTGGGCGATGTTATACAGTTCCCACTTTGGCTGGCTCAGATTCCGCCCCATGTGAACGAGCTTCCAATCGCCGTGGCGCAAGGCGGTCTTTGCTCCTTGCCGCCAATAGAACGTTTCGTGCGGTGAATTGGCTTTGTGGCCCGTCAAATATGGCATCAGATCAACGCCGTCGAGATTCTCCGGCATCTTCGCACCGGAAATCTGCGCGGCCGTCGCGAACATGTCGACGGAGACCACTGGCTTATCGAAGACTTGCCCGGCGGAAACTTGGCCTTTCCACTGCACCATGAACGGCACGCGCAAGCCGCCTTCGTACATCTGCCCCTTCTCGCCGCGCAGCGGAAGATTGCTCGACGTTAATTCGCGAGTCGGCCCGCCGTTGTCGCTGAGAAAGAAAATCAGCGTCTTCTCTTCTAATTGCTCCTCGCGAACTTTGCCGAGTACCTCGCCAACACTGTTATCGAGGTTCGCCAGCATCGCCGCGAAGATGCGACGCTGGATATCCTCGATGTGCGAGAATCGTTGCATGTACTTGTCGGCTCCTTGCAACGGACTGTGGACCGCGTTGTAGGCCAAGTACAGAAAGAACGGTTTGTCCGCGTGGCGGTCGATGAAGTCCACGGCTTCGCGCGTGAAGGCGTCAGTCAGGTATTCGTTCTCGACAACGGGTTGCCCGCCGCGAATGATCGGGTTGTTTGCATCGTAGGCCGGTTCGTCGTGTCCCATGTGCGTCGAGTAGATCAGCCGGTCACTCGACCAGCGGCCTCGTCCTCCGCCCGGAATCGTCCGCCGCCGCAGCATCGTGGTCACGCCGCGATAAGGTGGCGGGACGAAGTAATGGCCTTCATGCAGAAAGCCAAAGAACTCGTCGAAGCCACGGCGCTGTGGATGATAGTCGGCCGTCCCACCGAGATGCCACTTGCCGATCAAACCGGTCGTGTAACCTTGTTCGTGCAATAACTCGGCGAGCGTCGTTTCTTCTTTTGGTAAGCCTGTGCCCGGATCTTCGTTGCGAGCCCCGATCGGATTGAACTCGTAACCGAACCGCGTGGGAATCCGTCCGGTCAGGAAGCCGGCTCGTGAGGGACTGCAATTCGGCGCGGTGACATAACCTTGCGTGAACCGAGTTCCGTTGGTGGCAATCGAGTCGATGTGCGGCGTGGGAATCTCCGCGTTTCCTTGGCAGCCCAGTTCGCCGTAACCGAGATCGTCGGCGACCAACAAGATGATATTGGGTTGGTCGGCGGCCGGAAGGTTGCCCGCACAAAGGCATAGCAACACGAGAAGTCGGCCCGCTCTCGCGAACAATCTCGGCAGCATCCGGTGTGGCTCCTTGTTGAAAGTACAGCGACCCGCGTTCAGGCGGTCGCATCACGGTTAATTCTTCTTTCGATTCTTGCGAGACTTCTTTTCAGGAGCTGAGGCATTGGCATTGGAGTTTGCCTCGAAATCGGGAATCATCGACTCGGCTTGCCGCCCCATCTCGGCGAAACTCTCCTGGCGTTCGCGGATGTGCGCCTCTTCGGCAGCTCGACGCCTCGATTCGCTGCTGCCTCCAAACAGGGCAAAGGCAATCGCGCCTAGTAACAAGGCACCGCCGGAAACGAAGCTCAGTTGTACGATCGGCGATACTGGTGGCTTACTTTGTTTGGTCCTCTTGCTCGTCGGTATCGCCGCGCCCCGCTTCGACTCCTTCGCAATCGTCGGACGCTTCGCCGCTGGCTGGCGCACGGCTGGTGGTTTGGCGACGGTGTTCGCGCCGGTATTGATCGCGAATGCCGGTGCGACAGGCGGCGGAGGTACAGGCTCACTCTCGTCTTCCGGCGGCCAGATCGCTAGTGCTAATTCCGCTTGCAGACGCTCGTCGTAGGGCGTCTTCTGCGATGCATCGAGCAAGCAGAGTCGTGCCGCCGCAATCTCGTTCAACAACTTCTGCGACTCCTTCGCCTGCGGCCCGGACGCTACGTCTTGGAGGAAGGCGGCGATCCGATCGACGGCGGCTTCGATGACGTCGGGATCAGACTCGTAGAGATCCAGCGACAACAACCGATAATGGTTGGGCGGCTGATGCTGCGGCGAGATGCCGAGCCACTTGTGGTAGGGGTCGAAGTCGGACATGCGGTTTGTTCAGTTGGGCGAGAGGAAGATCGTTCTAGCCAGCCTAACCGATCTCCTTCAGAAAATCATCCAGCGCCGTGTCGCCGGTCCCTCGTTTCGATGGGGATGTGGTGTCCGACTCGTCTTCGACATCGGCCGCTTCACCGCTCACTTCCAGCTCATCATCCGCATCATCGAGCAAATCTTGAATCTCATCCACGTCGACGGGTTCGTCGGGTACTTGCTCCTGTTCGAGGACAAGCTCTCCGGAAAGCCGCTTGCTCCACGCTTCAAGCTGTTTGTTGGACATACCAACCGCTCGTTCGATCATGGTTTGAGCGTCGCACGATGTCTTCGGCAGTTCGGCCCGAACGGCCAAGCGACCATCCGTCCCGTATTTGAAAATGACTTTGATCGGCGTGCCCTGAGGCAAATTCGGCGGCAACCCATCGACGACACACTTGCCGATCGGCGTTGTACCTTGGCCGGCATCGGTGCCTCCCTCGACAACACGGACGGCAACGTTCTTTTGATTTTCCTTTGCCGTCTTGAACAGGCTGGATCGTTTGCAGGGCAACTGCGAATTTCTCGAGATCATGACGTGCCGGCGAGGGCGTCTGGTGACTGGGTCAACTCCCATTACTCCCAAGTCGTGCGAGCTGACGTTTTGAACGGCAAACGATTGCTGTACGCCCATGCCGCCGGAAAGTAACGTGCCCGCATAGATCGCCGCTCCGTGCGCGACCGCTTCATCGGGTGAGAGCGAACGATCAACTTTCAAGCCCGATTCCTGTTCAAGCATCGTTTGCACCATTGGCATTCGTGTCGACCCGCCGACCAGCAGCAAGCGAGTCAGATCCGGCCAGGCCAGCTTGGCATCCTTCAGCAGTCGCTTGACGGTCATCCGGGTTCGATCGAGCAGACTGGCGGTTCGCTGTTCGAACTCGGCACGCGTCAACGTCAACTGCAAGCGGTTTCCTGCATGTGCGAATCGAACGATCGCTTCGTCGCGAGCTGTCAGCATGTGCTTGATGCGAATCGACTCGTCGATCAGCGTTTCGGAGGCAGCGGCATCCTCGCGCAGGTCGACACCATGTTCCGCTTGAAACTGCTCAATCACGAACTCGGCGATGCTCTGATCCCAATCGATCCCGCCCAAATACACGTCGCCCGCAGTGGCGATCGCATTGAACTTGCGCCCCACGATCTCCATCAGCGTCACATCAAAAGTGCCACCGCCGAGATCATAGACCAGCACCACTTCGCGCTCGTGGGCTTCGCCGCTGCTCGACAGAAAACCTGCCTGGACGCCGTAGGCGATGGCGGCGGCGGTTGGCTCGTTGATGATGTCAAGGACTTCGATGCCAGCCAGTTGGCCAGCGTCTTGGGTCGCCTTACGACGCGGTTCGTTGAAATACGCTGGCACCGTGACCACGGCCTTGCTGAAAGGCCCGATGCGTAGTTCGGCGTCGTGTTTGAGTTTTTTGAGAATCAGAGCCTGAATGACTTCCGGCGGGAGTTGATTCCCGAGAATCGGTTTGTGGTAAAAGCCTTCCCCCATGTCGCGTTTCGCGAAGCGGGCGACACGCTGGGGTTCGAATTCGGCGGCCTTATTTGCCTCGCGGCCAACGACTGTGCCGGTCTTATCGAAGAACACGACGCTCGGCGTGAGCCACTCGCCCTCGTCGTTCGCGAGTGTGATTGGCTTGCCATCGCGATCCAGATAAGCGACGACGGAAAATGTTGTACCCAGGTCGATGCCGACTGCCGATTCAGGTTGCTTGCCCATGCGTGAACTTTGGCCTCTCGTCGAAGTTAAGTGATGCCCAACATTATTCCACGATCAAGCCGCGTTCGCCACCGTCCGTGGGATAAGCTTCCAGCTTGTCTACTCAAGAGGGGCAATTGATGAACTGACCAACGTCGTGTAGCGTGCGGAAATGAAAACACTCATCAAAAACGCCGTCGTTGTGCTACCGAATGAAAGCTTACGCACGTCGGTATTAATCGACGGAACCAAGATCGTTGACATCGATCCCGCCATCCAAGTTGCGGCCGATAATGTCGTCGATGCGACGGGACTGCATCTGTTGCCGGGTGTGGTCGATGATCAGGTCCACTTTCGCGAGCCGGGATTAACACACAAGGAAGATCTCTATACGGCGAGCCGAGCGTGTGCGAAGGGCGGAGTTACGACTTTCTTAGAGATGCCGAATACGAATCCGAACACGATCACTCTGGAGGCCTTGGAAAGCAAGTTAGCGCTGGCCGCCGGAAAGTCGCTGGTCAATTATGGTTTCTACATCGGCGCGACGCCGGATAACGTCGAAGTGCTGAAGCGAGCTCAGCGAACTCCGGGCATCAAGATCTTCATCGGCTCTAGTACCGGCAACTTGTTGGTCGACTCGCAGGATGCACTCGAACGTATCTTCGCCGAGACCACGCTGACCGCCTGTGCACATTGCGAAGACGAAACGACCGTGCGTGCGAACGCAGAACGACTCGCCGGCACGACCGACGTTCGCGATCACTCGCGAATTCGCGATCATGAAGCCGCGATCATCGCGACGCGTCGCGCGATCGATCTGGCCAAGCGTCACAAGCATCGCTTCCACGTGCTGCATGTCTCGACCGGTGCCGAGACTCCTTTGATCGCCGATCATGGCAACTTGATCACCGCGGAAGTTTGCCCGCACCATCTGTTTTTCAACGTCGACGACTACGCGCGGCTCGGATCGCTGGTCCAGATGAATCCATCGATCAAGACTCGAGAGGATAACGAGCAACTTTGGCAAGCCTTGCTCGACGGGCTGATTCAAGTCATCGCCACGGATCACGCGCCACACACGCTCGAAGAGAAGCGACAACCGTATCCGAAATCGCCATCGGGATTGCCGGCCGTCGAGAACTCGCTCGCACTGATGCTGAATCAAGTCCATCAAGGCCGTTGCACCATCGAACAGGTTGTGAAGTGGATGTGCGACGCACCGGCGCGTGTCTGGGACATCGTTGACAAAGGTCGCATTGCCGTCGGTTACGACGCAGACCTTGTCCTGGTCAACCTCAACAAAACCGCCACCATCCGCAATGACGAGCAGGAAACGAAGAGCAAGTGGAGCCCGTGGGATGGCGAGACGCTGACCGGCTGGCCCGTGCGCACGTGGGTGATGGGGCACGAGGTGTTCCGCGAAGGAGTCATCGACGAATCACGACTCGGCTGCGAAGCAATGTACGACCATGCACGCGGCGGCTATTGGGCGACGGCGTGAGGGCAAGCCTGCTCAGACGCTAATGCCTTGCTTCTTTGCCCGCTCGCGGAGCGCTTGCTGGAAGTAGACGAAGGGATATTCCCTTGCCTGCGGGTTGTTTCGCGTCCAGATGAACGTACTCATGACAAGGTCCAGCGGCAACTCATCGTTCTCGACCATCGTTACTACTTTTGCAATAAAGCTGAACTCCACTGGCCGGCGGGCTTTCAATCCACTCTTGAGTTGTTGGTGGAGATCGGCCACGTTGGCTTCGATTGTTTGTGCCCCGAGTGGTTCGTGGTCAAACGAAGCAGGTGCCAGGAGGCAACCGATAAAAACCAGAGGAAGTATTCGTCGCATATTTGTCCCTTCCGTCGCAGCTAAGGTAGGATGGACGCCTCGTCCGTCCGACACAGAAGGACGGACGAGGCGTCCATCCTACGAATTCGAATTGCTGGCGGCTTGTAATCGATCTGGCACTGCACAACAAGATCGTTCCCGTGGAAAATGCCTGCTAGCGGCTGCGGGACACGCGGATTCAAGTAAGGTGTGTGCAACACACCGACTCAACTTGCCTGCTAGCTCGCGAAGGATTACCTTGGCTGCTGGTCTCAATTGGAGCGAAGTCGTGCTGCACGTACTTGGAACACCGTCTCGCGTCTGCGAAGGAACTACGCGTCGACGACTCTTGCAAGCCGGAGGAGCCGGACTGCTCGGTCTGTCGGTGCCCAAACTGCTGCAAGCGGAGGCCGAGTTGCCGTTTCAGAACGCTCGCGCCAAATCCGTCATCTTTTTGTTTTGCTTTGGCGGGCCTAGTCAGCTTGAGACGTTCGACATGAAACCCGACGCTCCCGAAGAGCTTCGCGGGCCGTTCAAACCGGTGGCAAGTCGGACACCAGGACTCCTGATCAGCGAGCATCTTTCCCGCTGTGCTGCCGTGTCGGACAAGTTCGCAGTCATCAAGACGATGTCGCATGACTTCAACGATCATAGCGGCGGCGCGCACTACGTTCAGACCGGACGCCGTTGGCAAGTTCCAATTGGCAACGGCTTCAATGTGACACCGAACGACTGGCCCGCGATGGGTTCGGTCGTGAAGCACTTCTCGCAGCAAGTCCCGAGCGATCCGAATCGAGAGATGTCGCCGTACGTGG
Organism: Planctomycetota bacterium; assembly: GCA_963204995.1. Taxonomy (GTDB): domain Bacteria; phylum Planctomycetota; class Planctomycetia; order Pirellulales; family Pirellulaceae. The sequence goes on from CAUJKL010000450.1 coordinate 7,384, forward strand.
TCGTGCCGAATTTTCTCGGTCGATTGCAGGAATACCGCGTCCAGTTGCGGCGTCCCGGCGAAACGGCGAGTTGGCTTGGCCGAGCCTTCGATCCGCTGAATACTCGCATCGATAAGAGGGACGCCGAAGACAACCCTTACTGGCGCGACTGTACCGACGACGAACTGAACTATCAGATCCAGAGGTTGGAAGCTCGGGCCGATGTAACGCTCGACCGACTCGATCGTCGCAAGTCGCTATTACAGCAATTGGACGACCAGCGTCGTTTGGCGGACGAGTACGGCCCGGTCCAGGCGTTTGATAAGTTCAGGCAGCAAGCGATAGAGCTTGTCACGTCCGAGAAGACTCGTAACGCCTTCGACATTCGCAAGGAGGCCGACAAGCTTCGCGATCAATACGGACGCAACCTGTTCGGCCAATCAACGCTGGTCGCGCGGCGATTGGTCGAAGCCGGAGCCCGCTTTGTAACCGTGCATTACGATTGCGTCGACGGTTACAGCTGGGATTCGCATCAGAATAGTGACGACGTCGCGAAGCACTTGCTGCCCGGTTTGGATCAAGCACTGTCGGCATTACTCGTCGACTTGGACGAGCGCGGCTTGTTGGACGAGACGCTGGTCGTGGCGATGGGAGAAATGGGACGCACGCCGCAAGCGAACAAGAGCTGGGGGCGAAATCACTGGAGTACATTGTTCCCTGCCGTGATCGCCGGAGCGGGAATTCGGGGTGGCGTGGTGTATGGTGAGACCGATAAAGATGCGGCCTACGCGATCAGCAACCCAGTCTCGCCCGAGGATCTCGCCGCGACGATCTATCACGCACTCGGCATCGACCCCGAATCGCGTATCGACGACCCACAAGGTCGCCCGGTTCCGATCGTGGATGGCGGTCGGCCTGTTCTCGAACTGTTTGGTTAAGACGCAGCTGCATGCGGATACTGATCGTCACTCCCGCGCCTCCGCGTTCTCGCAAGGGCAATCGGATCACGGCGCTACGCTGGGCAGGATTGCTGCGCGAGCTGGGGCATCGAGCCAGCCTGTCAGAGTCGTTCGCCGGGCAACGATGCGACTTGCTGATCGCTCTGCACGCGAAGAAGAGTGCCAAGTCGATTCGTACCTATCGCGACTCGCGTCCCGACGCACCACTCATCGTGGCCTTAACCGGCACGGACTTGTATCGCGATCTCGAGACGAGTCGCGTGGCCCAGGAATCACTTGAACTGGCCGACCGACTCGTCTTGCTTCAGTCAGCGGGTGTGAACTCGTTGCCAGAGCACGTGCGAGCAAAAGCACGCGTCATCGTACAATCGGCAACCGGACTGGCGAAACAACCGGCTCCCTTGCGTTCCGTCTTTGAAGTGGCGGTGATCGGTCACTTACGCCCGGTAAAAGATCCTTTCCGAACGGCGACGGCCGCAAGAAAGCTTCCGGCGTCGTCCCACATCCGAGTCGTGCATATTGGGTCGGCGCTCAGTTCGGCGATGGCCGAACGGGCACGTGCCGAGATGGAGCGCAATCCGCGTTATCAGTGGATCGGCGAGTTGTCGTGGCCGATGACCCTGCGACGGCTCGCTCGTGCGCGCTTGTTGGTGCTCAGTTCGCGACTGGAAGGCGGCGCGAATGTCATCTCGGAAGCCGTCGCTGTGGGAACTCCGATCATCGCCTCACGTATTTCGGGAACGATCGGACTGCTCGGCGAGGATTATCCGGGCTACTTCGATGTTGGCGACACATCGTCGCTTCGGTCGTTACTGTGTAGGGCGGAACAGGACTCGCATTTTTATGGCGAGTTGCAGCGTTGCGGCCGGAGACTGCTTCCGTTGGTTCAGCCTCGCCGCGAGCGATCCGACTGGGATCGACTAGTGCGTGAGTTCGAGTGATTGCGAACTGGATTATTGAAATCGGACGTGTTTTGAGTTACGACTTATCATAACTTCCTTCACCCCTGCCGGTTTTCCCTCCTGCCAGAAAGTAAATCAATCATGAGCACGCACCCATTTCCCGCGCGATGTCTTAGGCTATTCCTTTGCTTAAGCGCCGTCTTCGTTCTCGCTACGAATATCAACGCAGCCGACTCGAATCCGCCAGAAGGATTTCGTGCCTTGTTCAATGGCGAAGACCTCGACGGCTGGCACGGCGACAATCCCCACACGACCGTCAAGGCGGCGGACGGCAAACGCGAACAGGCGATCGCCGATCAGCAAGCGGAGTTCCAAGCCCACTGGAGCGTCGACAACGGCGAACTCGTCAACGACGGGCAAGGTCCCTATGCCACGACCGATGAAGAGTTCGGAGATATCGAGTTCACGCTCGAATACAAAACCGTCGCCAAAGCCGACAGCGGCATTTATTTGCGAGGCACTCCGCAAGTTCAGATCTGGGACTTCACGGAGGAAGGCGGCAAGTGGGATCGCAACGCCGACAAGGGCTCGGGTGGTTTGTTCAATAACAGCAAAGGTGCGGCAGGCCAACTCCCGCTGGTTCTCGCCGATAAGGCGTTCGGTGAGTGGAATAAGTTTCGGATCATCCAAATCGGCAGTCGCACGACCGTTTATTTGAACGACAAGTTGGTCGTCGACAACGCGATCATGGAGAACTACTGGGACAAAACGCGATTAAGTCCGCTGCCTGCTCGCGGACCGATCCATCTGCAAACACATGGCGGCGAGATTCGCTGGCGAAACATTTTCGTGCGCGACATCCCGATCGATGAAGCCAACGAGCGGTTGCGTGGCGATGACAAGGCGACTGGTTTTACTTCGATCTTTAATGGCCAAGACTTTGCGGGTTGGAAGGGGGCGGTGGATAACTACGAGGTGATTGACGGTGCCATCGTTTGCAAGGAAGGTCACGGCGGGAATCTGTTTACGGAAGAACAGTACGATGACTTTGTCGTCCGCGTCGAATTCAAAGTGCCACCCGGCGGGAACAACGGTTTGGCGATTCGCTATCCGGGTGAAGGACGCCCTTCGTACGACGGTATGACCGAGTTGCAAGTCTTGGATGACACGGCCGTGAAGTACGCCAAGCTTGACCCACGTCAGTATCATGGTGCCGTGTACGGGATGGTGGCACCTCATCGCGGCTACTTGCGACCGGTCGGCGAATGGAATTATCAGGAAGTGACAGTCAAAGGTCCAACGATCAAAGTCGAACTCAACGGCAGTGTTATCGTGGATGCGGATGTCAGTAAGGTCACCGAGTTTAAGGACGACGCGCCACACCCCGGTAAGGATCTCACGCGCGGTCATTTCGGATTCGCTGGTCACAATGACCCAGTGATGTTTCGCAATGTGGCGATTAAGAAGCTGGCTGAGTAGCCGCGTTTGTCGGAATGAGGACGCGACAGTCCTGGCGTATCACAAGCCCGGAGGGCTGACATAGCCGTTGCCGGTGCCGTGAGGCACCGGTGTGATGCGCCACACTTGCCGAAGCCCCGATAGGGGCGATACAAGTTCGAACATCCTCGGGTGTGTCGCCCCTGTCGGGGCTTCGATGCGAGTTGTTCTACAAATCCGGGGCTTAACAGCCCCGGCAGTGGATGTTCCGACCCTTCGGGCCGAAGCAATCTGCGTGTGGTCCAGCCGCACAAGGATATCGAAGTCCTGCACCACTTCATTCGGACCGCTGTGGTGCCACACTCCTAACTTCGACCGCCAGCGGCAAGATCTGTTGCTGGATGTGAGTGAGGATATAGGGCACGTAGATGATGCCCGTGTAATGATTTGCCAGCATTTCGATGTGGTGCGACGGTTCAAGCTTCGCGGCTCGCGCTAGTCGCGCCGAGTTGGCGGGCGGAACAACTTCATCAAACTGGGCTGAATAGAGCCAAGTCGTTGCGGGATCGAGTCGGTGTGCGATGCGGAGCGGCTCGATCGTCGCGACTACCGATGCCAGTTTGTCGCCGGTCAATCCGGCTTTCGTCAACTCTTCCCGGAATTTCACCGCGTCTCGCTGACCGTTCTGAATGACGTCCAACAATCCGCCACCGGCGAGCATGATGAACACTTGGTCATAGCCGTGGTCCAGGCTGGCCGCTGTCGCCGTTACGAAGCCGCCCAGACTCGTGCCTTGCAGCGAGATGTTTTCTTTGTCGACGAGCGGCAAAGCAACGACGGCATCACGCGCACGGCGTACGTCCGCGACGGCTTGTCGAATCACGGGAACAAGGTTCTCGCCGCTCGGCCGCTTGCCGTTTGCTCGCCGCTCGCCGTAGTAGGGCAGTTGGATCATGAACGTATGGAATCCCTGCATCCGGAGTCCACCAGCCATCATGCGTCCCACCGTCATGCCGCTGCCTGATTCATGCACGACAACAATCGCCGGTGCGTTGATCGGAGCTTTGGCTTTGTCGCGTGCCATGTACCATTCCATCGTCACGACGTCATTGGCCGCGTCGCCGCTGTTCACAGGAGAAGGGAACTGCACCATCAAGTCGCCGCAACGTTCGCGCGCCGTCTCGCAACGCACTTGAAACTCAGCCGGTGGCCAGGCTAAGCCGTCGAGACAAGCTTTGGCGTCGGGCGAGGCTTCGATCCCTAATTCAAGTGTATCCCGCGCCGGGAATGTCGCTCCCGGCGTCGCCGTCATCTCCGCGAAGGTGACGGTCGAGATCGAGAATAGGATTAACGCGGATAACAACTGACGAAACATAGGTAACCTCATTCGCCAGCGGCCGCGACCGTGTTCTCAGTGTTTACACCAGGCAACGCCTTCAGCAACTCTTTCAAATCCAATCGCACATAAGGCCGTTCGGCTGCGGGCTTGTTGTGACTGGCATTGGCCACGTACAGAACTCCGTCGGCGGGAACGAACAAGACGTTGTGCAGGTTCGACTGCATGGCGACCGGCCGACTCATCAGCCATTGGGCGACGTCGGCATCGATCTGGCCATACCGTTGCGTTACGCGTTCACGCAATGTTTCGAGACGCGATCCGGCGGAAAGCACGACCGCGTCTGCGATGCCGGGGCCGAGCAACTCGTGGCCTTGGCCGGGCTGCACAAACTGAATACTGTCGGGAGTCGCCGCGACGCCAACGGCCTGATTCGTCTTGCCGTCGGCAAACACGTAGTAATACTCGCAGGTGCGCGGGCTGTTCGTCCAAAGTGTCTTTACATCATCCAGCGTGGAACACTCTTCGAGAGCGCGACGCATGAGAGTCGCCATCGGCACGCCGTCCCATTGCCCTTCGCCGCGTCCACCCATTTCACCCAACGAAATGCCGCGTGCATTCATGCCACTGACACTGCCAATAAAACCAGCGTAACCGACATTCGCAAAGGCGTTCTGCCCTTCCGGGGCGACGATGAAGGTGGTTGCCGCGTCTTGCAGACCAATCGTCGTCATGTAATCGAGCACGCGACCGTGATAGAGCTTGCCACCAACCGTCGCTTTGCCATACACGGCGAACCCGGAGCAATGGAACAATTCAGGGAATACGTTCAGTGTTTGAGCCAACTCGTCTTCAAGTCCGAGACTGGCGGCCATCGCGCGCGTTTCTACCTTGTGCCGTTCGGGAATGTGGGGAGCCAGTCTCGCGTACGCGTCGGCCAGATCGTGGCGGAACCAGCGGCCCGTGCGTATGGTCTGTACGGTTCCGAAGGAGTAGAGGACGGAATCAATGCAACGCATGGATTCCTGCTTCAGCAATTCGCCGTGGGCTTTGCCGATTTGCTCGGGCGTTCCATGCAGCAATGCCACGCGCTGGCCTTCGATCCAACGCAGTTCTCCGTGCTCGACCTTCTTTGCCGTTTGCGGCGGAGAGGTCAGCCGTGCCCCTGGATTCAGAACCTCGGTGGCTCGGCGGACACCGCGAACCAATTGCCGTTCGAGTTCGCCTCGGTCCAAGTCGACAACTTGCATACCGGGCCAGTCGCCGAGCGACGCAGCTGTTGTATTGACGTCGGAAATCGTTAGTCGAACGCGAGTCTCGTCGGCGCGAACGTCTATCGTCTTGCCCTCATTGGAGAACTGGAACGAGGTGCTGTCTGTCACGTTCCATGTCGAGGCCGCAGCATCGAATTGGACTTTCAAAAGCCCCGCTAGAATCGAAGCAACTGAGTTTGGATCGCCACTTTGCAGAATCGGTGCAAAGGTCGCGAAATTCGACGCGGGACTGATCAGACGCTTTGTAATATCACTCGGCGAGAGATGATCGTTCGCGTCCGTCTCGCCGCGCCCCAGAAAGACCGTCTTGTGCAGCGGCAGGATCATCGCGGTCGCATCGGCACGGCGGCGTATCTGAACGGCATAGTCTTGGTGAGTCAAATCGAGATCGAACGAATCGCCTGAGAAGCGGACGAGTCGTGCCTCGACCTTTTGCGAACTGCCTTCGATCTTGGCGTCGACATCGGCCGTCAGCGTAAATCTCTCCTGTTGTCCCGACAGGCAGGCGAGCAGTGGTCGCAGTTCGCGTGCTAGTCTCGTTTGGTCGTCCTCAGCCGCGCGAGTGAGTGAAGAGACTAGCGAGATGGCGAGGCAGGCTCCAAACAGCAGCCGAGTGGATAGACAGCGATGCGCCAAAGTATTCATGAATTCCTCACAAAGTAGGTGACTGCTAATTGGTTCCACGAACGTAAACTGGTTTCGATGGGACTGCCGTTGCGATACAATCGGCGGTCGATCTGCGGCCTTGCGAAGTGGCCTGCGGAGAAAACAGCTTATCCGATATGATACTCGCAACAGAAGAGAAGAGTTTCAGACGTTGAAACTTCTCGCTCTCGTTACCTACGAATGAGGAGTCCAGCCAATGACAGTCAAAGCTCAGCCAGACGGCTATCACTCGATCACACCGTACCTCGTCACGCACGACGCAGCGGCTGCGATCGATTTTTACAAGAAGGCGTTCGGTGCCACCGAGCTGATGCGGCTTCCCGGCCCAGGCGGCAAAGTGATGCATGCGGAGATCAAAATTGGCGATTCGCCGATCATGCTAGCCGACGAGTTTCCCGAAATGGGTATCCGCAGCGCGAAGTCGTTTGGCGGCTCGCCGGTCAGTATCTTGATCTATACCGAAGACGTCGATGCCATGTTCGCACAGGCGATTGCTGCCGGAGGCACCGAGAAGAAGCCGCTGGCGGATCAGTTCTATGGTGATCGATCGGGAACGATCGAAGATCCGTTCGGCCACTCGTGGACGATCGCCTCGCACACCGAAGACGTTTCGCCCGAGGAGATCAATCGGCGTTTTCAGGAGATGATGAAGCACATGGGCGGCGGCGAGGAGTAGTAAGAAAGCGAGTACGTTTCTGTTACCCGCGGTTTTCCCCGTTTAACGGCAAGCCGGAGGCGACTGCTCGGAGCGTGCCGTAAACCGTCGCCTGCGGCTTGCCGTTAAACGAGGGAATTGTTGCTACACACTTTCTTCGCTATGTGTGTGCAGTGTCGATCAATCGCCGAACTGGTGCGGCGACGTCCCCAATTCGACGATGCTGCATGCGATGATTGGCTCGAGTCCCAACTCGTGCGCCTTGGCGACAACCTCGTCGCTATCACTACCAGGATTCAGCCACAGTTCATCGCAGCCTTTCGCCGCGACTTCGTCTAGCGTCTTCAACCCGATGTGCGGTGGCAAATAGACGCTGATTCGAGTCAGTCGTTCCACAGGCACGTCGGCCAGCGACGCGTAAGCGGTCAGCCCTTCGATCTCGCCGCCGCGCGGGTTAACCGGATAGACGTCGTAGCCTTGTTGTAAGTGGGCTCGAACGGACTTGTTCCCGAACTTGGATCGGTCTGCACTCGCACCGAGGATCGCGACGGTTGGTTTTGACATAAAGGTTTCCAAA
>CAUJKL010000451.1 GCA_963204995.1 Planctomycetota bacterium
TCACTTATCTGGCACGGCTCAACCTTGGAAGCACACGAAGAGGAAGATTTTCTCGTCTGCGACGACCCTTGGTTCCGACCGGTTGACTTGCAGATCGGGCCAGACGGGGCGTTGTACATCGCGGACTTTTACAATCGCATCATCGGCCATTACGAAGTGGCGCTCGATCACGCCGGACGCGATCGCACGCGCGGGCGAATTTGGCGGGTTGCTTACACAGGCGGAGGGCGCGAATCAGTTAAGGCTGCGCCCCATCTAAAGAAGGCTTCTACCGCACAGTTGATTGACGCCTTGGCTTCGTCGGCAATGCAAGTCCGTTCATTGGCGACAGATCAGTTGTCCGATCGTGTTGGCGATGAAGCGTTGACTGCGCTTCAAACGGCCGTGCGGGATTCGTCCTCGCCGAACACACGGATTAATGCGATGTGGGTGCTGCACCGCCTCGGTACGGCGGACGAATCGTTGCTTACAGCGGCTGCACAAGATGATTCCGAATTGGTTCGCATTCACACGATGCGTGCGATGGCCGAAGCAAGTCGATGGTCGCCGCAGCTTTCGAAAGTCGCGATCGCCGGACTCAGCGACAACGCTGCGTTGGTGAAACGGGCGGCGGCCGACGCGCTGAGCCAGCACGCTGATCCATCGTCGCTCACGCCACTGTTGGCCGCATTGGGCTCGGCTCCAGCGGAGGATGTTCATCTGAAACATGCGATTATGATCGCGCTGAAATCGCAACTGAGAGAACCTGCCGCCTTCGCTGCTCTGGCCGAGGCCGAGTTGACTCGAGAGCAACGGATCGCGTTGACGCCGATCGCACTGGCCGTTCCCACTTCTGCTGCCGCCGAGTTTCTACTCTCCGCCTTGCAAGATGGGCTGGCTGACGATCAGCAGCTGCGGCCGCAATTGACGCATGTTGCGTCACACGCTCCGGTAACATCGATCGATCACGTGGTCGAGTTGGTACGGAGCCGTGCCGGAAACGATGTTGATTTCCAAACGGAGCTGATCCAGTTGCTTCAGCAGCAGCTTGTGCAACGAGGCGTTTCGCATAGTCCCAGCGTCGAAGCCTGGGGCCGACAGTTAGCAGAAACGTTGCTGCAATCGAACGAACAGGAATCGACAACTTGGTCCGATGATCAAGGAAACGGACCTTGGGGACTGGAACGTCGCAATTGCGAGGACGGCAAACGGGACGTGCTATTCCTGAGCAGCTTGCCCGGCGGCGAGCGAGCCACTGGTCTGATCCGATCGGCCAGCTTTAACCTGCCAGCAAGTCTGAGTTTCTATCTTTGCGGGCATCTTGGCTTTCCGAACGACGATGCCGACGAGCGGAATGTTGTACGTCTACGCCTGGAAGGCAGCGACGCGATCGTGCGAAGCGCGTTCCCGCCACGAGGTGATATCGCGAGAAAAGTCGAATGGGATCTCGCCGAGTTCGCGGGGAAACGCGGCCACTTGGAAGTCGTGGACGGTTTGAACATTCAAGCGTATGCATGGTTAGCCGTTTCGCGGTTCGAGCCCCCGGTGATTTCGATCCCCATCATCGCGCCCAACGTGCTTGCCCAGCGTCAGGTTGCAGCGGCAACCATCGCGCGCGCTTTGAAACTCGAGTACCTCGCTCCCCAATTAACGCAGCTTGCGAGTTCCGATTCTGTTTCGATCGACGCGCGAGCGGCGTGTGCCGAGACGCTGGTCGCACTTTCGCCACAGCCTATCGGTCGAGCGCTACTCGTAGTATTGCGAGACGCAACGGTTGCATTGCCGCTTCGCTCGGAAATCGCTGTGCAGTTGAGCGAGTCGGAGAATGCAAGAGTAACGGAATTGCTGACACGAGTTCTGCGAACGGTTCCAGCTCGCTTGCAAGATCAGATCGCCGAAGAACTCGCCACCACCGGCGCAGGAGCGGAAGCGTTGCTCAATTTGACTGGCGAAGGGATCGTCTCGCCCAGGCTTCTCCAGCGGCCCTCGATCAGCCGCTCGCTCGCCACCGCCGGCATCGCCGACTTGGAGACGCGCGTCGCAAAGTTGACGGCCGGTTTGCCACCGATGAACGAACAAGTAGCTCAGCTGATCACTGCACGAATCAAGGGCTTCCTGCTGAGCGAGAAATCGTTGGAGCGGGGACAGGAATTGTTCGCAAAGCATTGCATTGCGTGCCATCAAGTCGCGAGCAAAGGCGCGCTCGTGGGGCCGCAACTTGACGGGATTGGAAATCGTGGCTTGGAACGGGTCGCCGAAGACCTGCTGGACCCCAATCGCAACCTCGACGCGACGTTTCATGTTTCCGTGCTCTCGACCAGCGACGGGCGCGTGCTGAGTGGGCTCTATCGCCGTCAGGAAGGTCAGGCGAAAGTTTATGCTGGCAAGGACGGCAAAGAGTTTCGCGTGTTGACGGATGATATCGACGAAGAGATGCTTTCTCGAACTTCCATCATGCCAGACAACTTTGGCAGCTTGCTGATGGAACAGGAGTGCCATGATCTGCTCGCTTACTTAACATCGCTACGAGCCCAGCCGAAATCACCCATCACGACAACGACCAGCGTCTTTCAAAGCGGAAACGACGGCTAGTGCATGTTTCGCATTCCGGCCATCGTGACCACCAACGACGGCAGCTTGCTCGCTTTCTGCGAAGGTCGCAAGACCAGTCGATCCGATCATGGGGATGTCGACTTAGAATTGTCCAGGAAGTAACTTCACGGAACGAGGTGGCTGGGGCTGAGTCCGCGAAGCCCCGGCTTACCATGAACTCCAAACAGCCGTGGCGTCGAAGACTCCGCCACAGCCACCCGCCGACTCGTCGGCCTACTCCAGCTTGACGCGAATGCGCGATCGATGTGCGGGCCTGCTATACGAGCGGGACGATTACCGCGAGATTGCATTCACGCGAATCGAATTGCCAGCCTTGAGGGAGTGACAACGGGCGAGAATGTGAGCGGCGTGTCGTTGTAGAAACTGCTTCATGGCGTTGCCTTTCGTGAGGAGTGTTTTGTGGAAAGCAAACACTCGACGAAAGCAACTCCAACTTTTCACCTACTCGGCTGCGGCTGGGCCGGGCTAAATCGGTTATTGCGCGGAGACTTACCAGTGGGCACCGCCCAACCTAAAACATCACCTACAGTTGCAAGACCGCTTGCAACTCGACAACCTGCTGCGTGGCATTCGCTCGCATCTCTTGCAAGTGTACTTGGTCGGCGGCTGTCAGGCGACGAAAGCAGCGGTCGTTGAGTTGAGCCCACGCAGCCGCCACGCTACCCGCACGTTCCGCAAGGATTTCTGCTTGACGATTGACGATCGCTTCGTGGAGCCGTCGGGCTGCGCCACGAAAAGCTGCTGCGTCGCGAGCCGATTCGAAGCGGAATTGCTGATCGTAACGAGCGTTCGAATACACATGACGCTGAACTTCGTCGACGGCGATGTCGGACGAAACCACCAAGCCCGCGGCGACTTCGTTGACGTGACGCCAATCGATCGCGGCCGCCAAGCCGACGGCGTCGCGAAGCGAGATGAACGATTCCTCGATGCCTTTCAACGACTGCGTGACAGCGGGAGTGCGACAGGGCGCGAAGCAGCCGGACAACTCGGGCCAGGATTGAAGTAGATAACGATAATCACTTTGAAGTTGCGACAGCGGCGAATGCGATTCGACCGAATTCGAAAAGTTCTCGCACAGACCATAAAACTCACTCGCGATCGGCAAGACGCGATTCGCGGCTGGTAGCTCCAGCAGCACGTTCAACGAGACGACGTCGAACAGTCCGTCGACATCGCGGCGGAGTGCGGTCGCAAGATAAGACAAGCGGCCATAGTCGACATCCGCAGCTAGCCACAGCAACTCGTGAATCGCATGAGCCGATTCCTCGATGCGGCGCACGTTTCGCTCGAGGTGTCGGCTATCGACTTGTTGGATTTTCCCGGCCAGATTTCGCCACTCGCCATAGAATCCTTGAAAGGCACCGACTAGTGCTTCGTAGGGTCGCCGTTGCGAAACGACATCGCTTAACGACAGAGCCCGCTGCTGAAGTTGCGACGCTTCGGCAATCAAGGCTCGGCCAGTCCGCGTGCGAGGCAGCTCGAACTCGATATCTTGGATCAAGTGAGAAAGGTCCGTGTTGATGGCGATGGTCGCAGTGGCCAAGGCGTGATAGTCAACTTGTGGCGAGACACCGAGCACGCTGCACAATGCGGCGTCAACTTCGTTCAGGTGACCGATGCAACGCGAGCACTCCGGGCTGAGATCGTCCATTTGCTTCATGCGATACGACATCAACCGCCAGTCGCGATCCAGCGTCACGAAATCGGGTTGCAGATCCTCGATTCGACGTGCATTCGCCGCCCGCGATTGAATGCTCGCCACCGACGCGTTCAACTTGATCAAGTCGCCGAGCATCTGCCGGGTGCCGGGTGATCGCGCCGCGTTCGCACTCCAATGATTGACCAACTCGGTCGAGTGCGAGGAAAACGAGTCGAGATGCTTCCGCGCGATGACCAGATTGTCGTCGGGCCGAGGCAGGGGAGGACGGTTGGGCGGTGGTGCATTTCGATTGAGTTGCGATTCGATCAATGACTGCAGCAAGCTATCCACGAACTGCCTGCGGCCCGTTTGCGGCGGCGTCTGGGAGAAGGCAGGCTTGAGTTCAGCTGTCACGAAGGCGCTGCCGAGCAGCAAGAACGTGAAAGCTCGGACGGAGCCAAGCAGACGGGAATCGCCTCGAAAATGGTTAGCTGAATGCACGTCACGTTCCTCCGAAATGAACACGGAAAACACTACGGTGATCACACAAGGGCATATTTGCTGATGCTGCCCAAACTTCCGACGGCTTTGCAGATTTGGGGCGTGTCCCCGTCGTAATATGGGCATCATACCGAATAAGTCCATTTGGGCCAGCAACTGGTGAGTTTATCGATCCTGTCGCTGATGCGTCTGTAAGATGCTCAACTTGGGCAACCAAGCGGCCAGCCCAAACGATGTTTGGTTGCATCCTTGGAACTGACTACCTAGATTATGAGCATCCGCTCATCTCTCTCTCGAATCTGTGGCAAACGCGTGATGATGAAATCCGACACCTTGCTCCACCTCCGCCAAAACTCAGGTCAGGAACACCTCCTCGAAAGCCTGCTGCAATCGGTTAACGAGATCGTGTGGTGTACTTCGGCGGATGGGAACGAATTGTTATTCGTCAACCAGGCCGTCGAACGAATCTACGGTCGGCCGCTTCAGCAGCTGATCGAAGATAAGAACTTCTGGTTGGATGCGATTCATCCAGAAGATCGGGGGCGGTTCAAGGATCATCTCCAGCGCCTACGGACCGAGCAACATGTCGAGTTGGAATACCGCATTGTTCGCCCTGATGGCGAGGTCCGCTGGTTGCTCGACAATACGGCGATCGTGTATGACGACGATGGGAACGAGGTCCGAGTCGGAGGCATCTCGACCGACATCACAGAAAACAAGCGGGCACAGCAGGCGCTAAGCGAATCCGAAGCCGTCTACCATTCGCTGGTCGAAAGCCTTCCGTTGAATGTGTTTCGCAAGGACGCTCAAGGTCGGGTCGTCTTCGGCAACAAGAAGTATTGCGACTCGATGAATAGGTCACTCGACGAATTGATCGGCAGAACAGACTTCGACTTTTTCCCGGCCGATCTCGCCAAAAAGTATACGGACGACGATCGCCACGTGTTCGAAACGGGCGAATTGTTGCACGATGTGGAAGCCCATCGAACGCGTGACGGCGAAGATATCTTCGTCGAAGTCCTGAAAGGCCCGGTCGTTAATGCTGCGGGTGAAACAGTGGGTATTCAAGTGATGTTTTGGGACGTCACGGATCGAAAACGCGCCGAGGCGGCGCTCGATCACGAACGTTACTTGCTGCACAGCTTGCTCGACAACCTTCCAGATAGCATCTACTTCAAAGACCGACAGAGTCGCTTCCTTCGTGTCAGCAGCGGATTGGCCGATAAGTTTGGACTGGCCGACCCCAGTGTTGCGATTGGCAAAACCGACGCCGACTTTTTCACACCGGAACACGCCGAACAAGCGCGGAGCGACGAACAAGAAGTCATGCGAACCGGCAATCCGATTCTCGACAAAGTCGAAAAAGAAACTTGGAGCCAGCACGACGACACCTGGTGCTCGACAACCAAGATCCCGCTGCGTGATAGCAGCGGCACCATCATCGGCACGTTCGGCATCTCGCGCGATATCACGGAACACAAACGCGCCGAGGCCAGTCTTGCGCGTGAGCGTGATTTGCTAAAGACCATCATCGACAACATTCCCGACTTGATTTTCATCAAGGATCGTGCCGGTCGTTTTGTTGCCGTCAACGCCGCCATGTTGCGAGTCCTGCAAGTCGAAACGATCGAAGAGGTACTCGGCAAAACAGATTTCGACTTCTCGCCGCCCGAGTTGGCAGCGAACTACGTCGCGGACGATCAGATGGTGATGCGTTCGGGTCAGCCGATGATCGATCATGAGGAGTTTGCGCCAGACCCCGACGGGAACGAAGTGTGGCTATTGACAACGAAAGTCCCGCTTTTTGACGAGAATGGCAAGGTCACAGGGCTGGTTGGTATTGGGCGCAACATCACCAATCGAAAACGCGCGGAACAGGAGTTAATCGCTGCGAAAGAAGCCGCGGACATGGCGAATCGCGCCAAGAGCGATTTCCTGGCCAACATGAGCCACGAAATTCGTACGCCCATGAACGCCATTATCGGCATGACTGAGTTGGTTCTCGACACGCGGCTCGCGCAGTCGCAACGTGACTACTTGCGGATGGTCCGCGAGTCGGGCGAGTCGTTGCTGACCGTCATCAACGACATTCTTGACTTCTCCAAAATCGAAGCTGGCAAACTCGATCTCGACGACACCCTGTTTGATTTACGTGAGAGTCTCGGTGATACGATGAAGTCACTGGCGTTGCGGGCACATAGCAAGAATCTCGAGTTGGCGTTTCGCGTCGAACCGGACGTTCCGCGTGCCTTGTACGGCGACGTCGGCCGATTGCGGCAAATCATCGTCAACCTTGTCGGTAACGCGATCAAGTTTACCGAGTCCGGCGAAGTCGTCGTCGACGTTCGCTGTGTCGTGCAAACTGCGGACACGGCAAAGTGCCACATCACCGTCCGCGACACGGGGATCGGCATCCCGGAAGACAAGCAGTCATCGATCTTCGACGAGTTTGAACAAGTCGACAGTTCCACCACACGACGCTTCGGCGGAACCGGTCTCGGATTGGCGATATCCTCGCGATTGGTCGAATTAATGGGCGGGAAAATATGGGTCGAGAGCACGCTCGGCGAAGGAAGCGAGTTCCACATTAACATCGAGTTCGCACTCGGCGACGAGGCTGAACTCGAACGCCCGATCAAGAACGCCGTGGTCGTCGGCGGCACTCCGGCATTGATTGTCGACGACAACGCGACGAACCGCCTAATTCTGGACGAGATGCTTCGCAATTGGGGCATGAAACCGACCCTCGTCGATAATGCAGCTGCGGCGTTGGAAACGCTGCGCAGCGCCGAAGCGGATGGTAACCCCTTCCGTTTGTTGTTGAGCGACGTCAATATGCCCGAATCCGACGGCTTTATGTTGTCGAAATGGATACGCGACGATCCGTCGCTTTCGGACGTCGCGATCATCATGCTTACATCCAGTGGACGCCCCGGTGATGCCGAACGTCGAGACAAGCTGGGCGTATCTGCAAGTCTGCTCAAACCAGCAAAACAATCAGAGATCTTCGACGCGATCGTGAGCGCGCTGGGTGTCACGGCTCCCGAAGACGATCCGTCGCAACAAGCCGTACTCGATAAGGCCACGAAACTTGGCACGTTGCGAATCTTGCTAGCCGAAGACAACGTGGTCAATCAAAAACTCGCGCAAGGCGTCTTAAACCGCCAAGGCCATGACGTCGCCATTGTCAACAACGGCCGCGAGGCGATCGAAGCATTACGCAAAGCGGACTTTGACGTCGTTCTCATGGATGTGCAAATGCCCGAGTTGGATGGCTTTGAGGCGGCAACGATGATCCGCAGCGCCGAACAGATCACAGGAAAGCACCAACCCATTATCGCGATGACCGCCCACGCGATGTCTGGCGACCGCGAACTGTGTCTTGAAGCCGGCATGGACGAATATGTATCGAAACCCATCCGCGTGAACGAGTTAATGGACAAACTCGCGATCGTCCTAGCAGGTGGCCGCCCCAGCCTTGCCGCTGAGCCAACCGCAAAGTCAGATCCGGCATCGCCCTCCTCCGCCGGTTGTACGATTGAATGGGACGTCGTGTTAGAAGGAATGATGGGCGACGAGGCGTTGCTTCGCGACTGCCTCGAAGCCTGCATCCTCGAATCTCCTCGATTCATGGAAGCGATCCACGCGGCAATCACGAACAACGATGGCGAGGCGTTGAACCGCGCCGCCCACAGCCTGAAAGGCTCGATCGCGTTTCTGCATGTGGATGCAGCGTTTCGATCCGCACAGCAGCTAGAGACAGCTGGCAGCGACAACAATTTCGAGTTAGCTCAACAAGAGGCAACGGCTCTTTCCCAACATTTCCAACGCATCGTCGACACGCTGACGGAGTTTCTCCAACGCAATAATTCTGGTGAATGAGCGGCGTTTTTGGAGTGCGGCGACTTGTCGCCGCTTTCCGATTTTGTAGCACAGCCGCATTTCGAGTCTGGCCACGCCGCCACGACAAAAGCGTCTCCGCCGCGAATGTAAGTGACGTTGCCCACATGGCTCAGCACTTTGCAGAACTGATCGGGGCGCTCCCACGCCACCGTGAACGCGCAAATCCCGCCGCTGCTGACCCCACAGATCGCGTGGTCTTCGGGGTCATCGGTGATGCTGTACGACTTGCGAACCTCGGGCAGGATTTCCGTTAGCCGGAACTCGGCTTACTCGTCGCTGAGCGAGTCGTACTCGGGCGTGTGCCAAAGGGGACAGTCTACTTTTCTGAATAATCTGAATATGTAGAATGTCGCCTTTTGAATTCTATTGCCTGCTGCCCAACCATTGGCATTTTGTTCTGTGGCCAGAGCATGACGGCGATCTTTCCGCGTTCATGCAACTGCTCACCAATACCCATGTCAAGCGTTGGAAGGAGCATCGTCATGAAGCGGGGTACGGGCATCTTTACCAAGGACGCTACAAGTCTTTCCCCGTTCAGACGGACGAATACTTTTATCAAGTCGCGCGTTACGTCGAGCGAAACGCTTTACGCGCCAACCTGGTGGCCCGCGCCGAGGCCTGGCCCTGGTCCAGTTTGGGTTGCCACGTCCGCGCGGACTCCCCGAGGGAAGTGCTCGCTGATTGGCCCGTGCCACGTCCAGCGAATTGGACGGAATTAGTGAACGATCCCCAAACCGAATCCGAACTGGCGGCGTTGCGTCACGCGGTCCATCGCGGAACGCCGTTCGGTAACGAAAGCTGGGGCGCTACGACCTCAAAACAACTCGGACTTGAATCTACGCTACGCCCACGCGGACGTCCCAAGAACAAAATTAACCCACGATAGCTTCCTATTGATCCCCATTTCGCTAAATTTGGTGGCTGTCAGCTTTTCTGGTCTGGTCTTGTTCTTGCACCCTCACCCGCTTCGCTCGTTTTCTGCACGGTACTCGCCTAGTCGCAGTTCTGGATTCTGCTCACGTAACCAGTTGATGAAGGCACGCATTTGCTCTACCGGCAACAAAACTTCAAACTCCGTGCCGTCCGTGAGGTGCAGCTTCATTATCGTGCATTCATCAAGTGGCACGTCAGCATACGGTTCATGCCCGCTCGTCGGATGTGCCCAATAAACGAGCCGCGGATTCTCCGAAATCCTCCATGCAGAATTTTGCATGCCGAGATTGTTTACCCAAAGCATGTAAAACGCCAACGCGACGAAGAACACGACGATCGTCCAAGAGATGCTCCCGAGAACGAATATAATCACAACCATAACTATGACGCAAACATTCCACAGGATCCGGCCAATCAAGTAACCGCGCCGATGTCGTCGTCCGAGCAGGCGATAGACTTCAGTTGATTGCATACTTACTCGCGATCAAGATCCTCTGTCAACATCCGTCTCTAACGTTCCGAACCCTAGTGTCATGACACATCTAGGTGGGATCAAAGGGGTCAGGCGTCTTTGATGTACGGTCTGACAAATCAAAGACGCCTGCCCCCTTTGAGCCGACCAACCCACGATAGCTTCCTATTTATCCTCATTTCGCTAAATTTGGTGGCTGTCACCTTTTCTGGTCGCTAAATTTGGTGGCTGTCACCTTTTCTGGTCGTCACCTTTTCTGGTCTGACCCCTTAGATCCGTTCTCAGCTCCCCTTCTGAGCACACACGCGAAGAACTGTCCAAGGCTAACGACTAACAGTAATATTGACGTCCCCACTAGGATTTCAGAGATACTAATAACCCAACCATGCCAATGGCTACTCATTCCACAGTCGCGTGAGGACGCTCCCGAGACAAACAGAAAGCAGAACTCTATTAACCGATCGGGGTACGGCCACTGTCGAGGATAAGACGAATCGTAGGCCCATAAGTATAACGCTCGTGACCGCATCCACAGAAAGTAGCACCCAAAGCACCCAAAAACTATGCCCATGATGCTCCAGAATCGGATCGCTCCGTGCGTGTGGGCGGAACATAGTCGCGACGCCGTGATGCAGCGACTCGTCTCCCACGCAACATACAGCGTCAGTATCAGTATCACTTGGCGATACGGTGAAAAGACATCCAAGTCATGATAGTAGCTTCGCGCCGCTACAAAGAGTAAACTCCATAGCATAATCATTCGGAACAAGTCGGCGAGTACCAGGGGCCGAGGACTCAGGAGTTTGTCGGCGGGGATTCTCATGGCGCTAATGCGGCTGCGAGCTTGGCTGCATATTCTGCTGAGATCCCGACGTACCCAGGGGTGAGTCTCGTGTTATCAAAGTCGCCGGGGCTGCCTAGCGGACTGTCCTGCTTGCCAAGCACTGCATGATAGAGCGTCTCGTGAATGATCATGTTGGCGTAAATGATGGACGGCGTGTATCCCGGTTTCATCATCTGCTGAACGGCATTGGCATTGATCGTGGTCTTGGGATCGCCGGGCGTGTTTTGCGCCATGAACTTGGGGTTTGGCGTCGTATTGAAGACTAGCGTTTGAACGAAACCTGTTTTCGCTTTTCCAAAGCCAAGGAGTTTGCCTTTTGTGTATTGCATGCCGATCTTGGCTGGTGCCGGCGCGGTCGTAAGCGTCAAAGTGATATTTGGTAAATTGTTGGACTGCAGTACCTTCGCGATCTCAGCCTGGATGAGTTTGACGTCGAAATTCGCCGGCATGCCTTTCGGGTCGATGTATACCGTAACTGGAACTGCCGGTTTTTGTTGCTGTAATCCATTAGGGTCAAAGTACATCACCGGACTATTGGACACGTAGCGCGCGACATTCGAGTCACCGGCTTCAAACCCCAGCGGATCTTCGCTAATCCAACGTCCCATCTCGGCGTCGTACCAGCGGGCGCGGTTGTA
The DNA here is from genome assembly GCA_963204995.1 of Planctomycetota bacterium. Classification (GTDB taxonomy): domain Bacteria; phylum Planctomycetota; class Planctomycetia; order Pirellulales; family Pirellulaceae. The sequence goes on from CAUJKL010000451.1 coordinate 11,526, forward strand.
TTGGAGGCCGGTGGCGGGGTCGTACTCGCGGCTGGTGTAGAGATAGCGAGTGATACTGGTGTCGCCGGATACGATCTGGCCGTAGCTGTCGTATTCGTAATGTTCGCCGAGTGTGCCGTCGTTTTTCACTAGGTCGCGAACGGTGGCGAGATGGTCGCCCAACTGCCAGAGAACGCGATCAGCGGCTGTGATGTTTTCCTCGACGTCCTCTTGCGCGAGAATCTGGTCGACTGCGTTACCGAAGAGGAGTCGAGAGTTGAGAGTCAAGGGACTAGAGCCAGAACCGTCGGCGTCGAGGAAGTCGAGGACTACGTTGCCGCCATCAACGGAAGTGATGCCGTTGAGATCATCATAGACGTATCGTTCGATAGCGGCGTCAGCCAAGTTGAACGGGGAAGATGTGTCGACGGCTTTGGCGATGCGGCGGTTGAAGACGTCGTAGGTGTAGGCGGCTTCTTGCGTCGTTGTGCCCATGTAGTCCTTGTCGGTCACCTTGACCAAGCGGTTGCGGAAGTCCCATTCGTATTCCGTGACTTCGCCCGTCGTGTCGTTGGTCCTCGTGAGGCGGTTGCCTTCGTCGTCGTAAGTGTAACTGTACGTGCCGTCGTTGAGAAGTTGGTTGTTGTCGCCGGTGGTGTAGCCGGACATCGTTCGGTTGCCGTTGGCGTCGTACGTGTACGCTTCGTCGGTCTGATAATTGTGGTCGGCACCGGTGAGTTGACTCGTCTTGTCGTATTCGTAGTCGCTGGTGCCGTCGGCACTGACGAACTGCGTGATGCGGCTGAGGTTGTCGAACGACCACTCGTAGGGCGTGAACAGATTCGTGCCGCCGTTTTTGTACGCGAGATCGGTTAAGCGACCGAGTGTGTCGTAGCTGTATGTTGCTGTTGCTAGTTCGTCGCCGCTACCGCCATCAAGATCGTTGAAACGGGCGATCGATGTGAATTGGCCGATGGCGTTGTAGGCGAAATCGACTCGCTTCTCGGCCACACTGGCAGAGCCAGTGGCACCCTGATCGAGGCGCGTGAGACGATTCAGCGCATCGTAGGTATAGCTGTTCTGGAAATCGTCTGCGCTGGCGATGTCGGCGGACAGACTGGTGCGGTTGCTGTTCGCGTCGTAGGCCGAGGTGAGAACCACGTTGGGAACGCCGCTTGTCCCCGCATTGTCGACCGTCAACACGCGGCCAAGATTGTCAAAGGTGTAAGCGTAGGTGCTGTCGGGATCGGAGACATCGGTCAACTGGCTGGCCACATCGTAGGTGTAAGTGATCTCGCGAATCTCGGTCCCCGAAGCCAGCGCCGCTGCGTCGCCGTTCATCGGTGGTTGGTTTTCGCCCGCATGAGTCCCGACGAAAGTGACGGTCCACGGCCCGCCCGCCGAACCTGTTACCGTCACGTTGTCGACCGCGTTCAAAGCTTCCAAGGCAGTTTCCACTTGCGCGGCGGTCGCATCATCCGCTACCTCCGCCGTTGTTTCTCCAACGAATGCGAGGCGAAACGTGCCGTCATTGGCATTGGCGAGCGTGACCGTTTGCACTTCATCGATCGCGGTACCGCCGCCTTGAGTATCGGTGGCCTCGATTTCGGTCCTGGTGCCATAGCCCGAAACGTTCGTCGAATCGACCGTGGTTTGGGCCACATTCGTGCCGGCCAGATCGCCGCTGAAGGTCAGCCGCCACTCTTGTGTGCCCGATCCATTTTGAGTCTTTGCGACAACTACGTCACCCGCGTCGATGTTCGACAACGCTTCCAACGCGCTCTGCACAACGGCCGCCGTGGCGTTCCAGGTGATGGCGCTGGTCGTTTGGCTATCGAAAGTCAACGTGAAGGTGCCGCCGCTCAACATGGACCAACCATCGCTGAATCCGACGCGCTGAATTTCGTCGGTGAGACCACCCTCGGTTGTGGTGGCGATCGTGATCGTCGGCACTGGCGTCCCGTTCTCGAACCACTTTTCGGAAGTCGTGCGATTCAGTTCGTCGTAGGCGAATTGAAGGACCTGCTCGTTGCGGTCGACCCGTCGCCCCAGTCGTCCCGCCCCGTCGTAGTAGTACGACCGGGCATCGCCAAGCTGATTCGTCTCCATCGTCATTCGTCCGAGGGCGTCGTAAGCGAAGCTGGGGGTGTTATTCACCGGATCTTTCAGCGTCAGCAGATTGCCGGCATCGTCATACGTGAAGTAGGTCACGCCTCCTTGGGCGTCCGTCTGTGAATACACTTTGTCTTGTCGATTGTAAACCACGTTCGTCACGGATGCCGTCAACGGACCCGTGCCGTCCGGATCGGGCAAGGTCGTCCGAGTACGCCGATCGATATCGTCGTACAGATAAGTCGTTTGCTTGCCGAGATGATCGGTCACTCCCGTGTGGCGGCCGAGACTGTCGTATTGGAAGGTCGTTTCGTGACCCAGCGGGTTGATTATTTTCGAGACCAACAAGCCGCTATATTCGCGCCTGATGACCGGCGCGGCAAGCGGGCCGTTGCCATCGGGATCGGGCAGCGTGGTCGTGATCAGCCGCCCTAAACCGTCATATTCACGGGAGGTCACGCCGCCGAGCGGATCGGTGACACTCGTCACTTGCCCCACCGCGTTGTACGCCGTCGTCAAAACCGGAGCGGTTAACGATCCGCCGCCGTCTGGATCGGCACTCGTCACGCTCACCATGCGCCGTTCTTTGTCATACGTGAACGAAGTCGTTTGCGAAAGCGGATCCGTGGTACTGGTCAGCTGTCCGGCGGCATCATACGTGTTCGTCGTGACGGGAGCGGCCAGCGGCCCACCGTAATCTGGATCGGGATCGGTCTTGGTCACCACTCGTCCGCGAACGTCGTATGCAAAATTTGTCCAGTGCATCAGCGCGTCGCGAGTCCCCGTCAGTCGTCCGGCATCGTCGTAAACATTCAGCGTCATGGGGCGTCCCAACGAACCACTGCCGTCCGGATCGGGATAGTGAGTCGTCTCCAACAGCCCGCGAGTGTCATAGCCATAGCTCGTGACGTAGCCGCGCGGATCGATCGATTCGACAAGCTGTCCGAGGGCGTTGTAAGTGAACTGTTCGGTCGCTCCATACGGAGTACCCGCGCCCATGACTTCATCCAAGACCTTCTTCACGACTTGTCCGCGAAAGTTGTATTCGAACTCCGTGTCTCGAAAAAGTGCGTCCGTGACTCGGGAGAGACGATTCAAGTTGTCATAGGCAAATGTCGTTGCCACCAACGATGCGTCGCGAGTCGTACGTGTGCGACGTCCGGCCGCATCGTACTCGTGCGTGACGGGGGCACCGCCGAACACATCATATTGGCCGATCGTCGTCAGGTTCCCCGTCGCGTCGTAGGCGTAGTCCGACTCAGGGCGAGCCTGTGGCCCCGTACCATCGGGATCTGGATGAGTCACTTTGGTTCGCCAGCCTCGTTTGTTGTATTCGTAATCGGTTGCATTCCCGAGCGCGTCGGTTTCTTGAATCAGCAGCCCAGCGGCGTTGTAAACATAACCAGTCACGGCGGCTTCTCGGTCAGTGATCGACGTCAAGCGATTGAGCGCGTCGTACACATACGCCATCGTATACCCCAATTCGTCGGTCGCTGCCGTTTGATTGTCGGCAGTATCATACGCGAACGTCTGGGTCGTTGCGTCCGGATTCGTGACGGTAACTAGCCGCCCCAGACTGTCGTAAGCAAGTGACGTCACAGCCGCAGACAGCGGTCCCGTATTGTCGGGATCAGGTGTCGTGATGCTGGTCGTACGGCCTGACGAATCGTACACGAATGTAGTGTTGTGGCTGGCTGCGTCAGTGGCCGTCGTGAGATTGCCAGAGGAGTCATAACTATAAGATGTCGTGTTCCCTAATTTGTCAGTGGCCGAAGCGACTTGGTTAAAGGTGGTGTAGGTCCATGTTGCGGGCCAACCAAGCGGTTCACGACGGAACGTGCGATTGCCCAAGGAATCATAGCCGAACACAGTGACGGGACGGGACTGTGAACCATAGCCACCATCGGGATCGGCTGCCGTCAGTTTGGCAAGTAAACCGTCCGCAGTTCGCTCGGACAGCGTTTCGTGATCGAGTTGATCGATCCACTTGGTGATATTTCCAAAGCGATCGGTTTGAAACTCGCTGCCAAAACTCCGTTCGTCCGTAACCGTGCCGCGAATGCCAGCGGCGGTCAGGCTGTTACCGGTGCTTCCCGTCGGCAAGCCGATTGTCTGCAACGCAACAAGCTGCTGAGTACTGCCCGTGGGATGGGTAATCTTAATGAGCCTATCGTGTGCCCCGTATTGAAACTGCGTGTCATCGTCAAGCGGATTGGTAACTTTGGTTAGTTGGTGCGAAGTGGCATCGTAGGTGAATTCGGTTTCCGGTGCGGCCAGCACACCCCCGCCATCTGGATCGGGTTGCGTGATACTCGTCAGTCGACCGCTCCCGTCGTACGTCAACGTCGCGCTACGACCGGCGAAGTCCGTCACCGATGTCAGTTGCCCGCTCGTGTATGTGAAGGTGGTCTCTCGACTCACGTAGTCTGTGATCTTCGTGAGCAGACCGCTTGTATACGTGTAGGTCAGCGTGTTGCCGTTGCGATCTTCGCGTGAGCTCAGCACACCGGTCGACGAGAAGTGAGCTTTGATGCCGTGCTTGTCGGTCAGCGTGTAGGTGTTGTCAACGTTTTCCACCAACGTCGAGAACGTGAGATCTCCTTCCGCCGGTTCGTATCCGCCGCTACCGTCTTCCGCAAACCACAGTGCGTCGCCAGTCGATTGCACCCACAGCACGCCACCGCTATCAATGACCAACTCGTCCCAGCCGGCAAGTTGCCAGCCTCGACCAAACGGATGTGACGAGCCGCCGCGATTCACGACGTCTTGGCTGCCGGAATAGGTATGGTCGACCAGCGTGCTGGACATGTCCGCCGTCAGTTTTATGGAGTAATCATAGCGCCCTGAAGCCAACGCTGTCGCATCCGCCTGTAACGCGAACCGCAACGCATCACCAGCACTCAAGCCGGTCGTATCGTAGGTATATGCCGTCCCCGCCGTACTGTTGAACGTCAGTTGCGCAGTAATCTCGTCCGGTACATCGCTGCTGTTTTGCAGAAACGTTTCCAGGACGATAATCGGCTGAGGCAGCGTGCTGGAATCGTAGATCAACGACAAACCCGGCGTGAGCGGCTGATTGAGTTGCACTTCGCCGGTCAGTAATTGAGCGTCTCGTGTTCGTTCTTCGAGACTAGTGCGAGACCCAAAATTCCCGCCGACGGCGATTGACACGGTGACGATGTTGCTGTCGTCCGTGCCGTCGTTGACCTTGTACGTGAACGAATCGAAACCGACATAGCTGGTATCCGGCGTATACGTAAATGTCCCGGCTGCTCCACTGAAGCCGGAGATTGAACCGTTGCTTGGACTGTCCACGATCGAAGCCGTCAACGAATCGCCTTCTGGATCCCAATCATTGTCCAGCAGCGTCGTATCGGACGTGGTCACGGTCAACGCTGTATCTACCGACGTGACGTACCACGGATCATCATTTGCAATGGGGGCCGCATTCAAAACAATTCGTGGTTCGAGTGATTCGAACAACCGTTGTCTCTGCGACCATCGGCGAGAATCCCACATCCTACGACGACCTCGCTTACCCGCCTCCCCCCCGATTACCACACAACAGCCAACGGCGCAGCGTCGAAACCATGATCGACTCCTTCGAAGACGCTTCAGAGAGTTAGCGTCCGACTTTGTCGCGTCCCAAGTACGATCGACACAACACGTGCCGTCGCAGGATGGATACGAAACATCCAGAGAAAGAAAAGAAGCGGCGAGCAATTCTCACGCCGCCGAACAACACCGACCTACAAGCTGCCAAACACGATGCGTCCGCGATGATACGCCTTCGAAGTGGCATGTCAAGCAACATTCTCAGAAGAATTCCAAAATAACTTTTGCTAATCAACGAAACTCACCAAATTGACAACATGTTTGCGGTGTTAACGGTGTGTTGTGACGCGAGCGGTGCTTTATCTGGCTGAGTAACCTCGCCACAACCAGCGCAGCGAATCCGGTAAGATGGCTCCACCGTGATCGCCGTTGTGACCTCCTTCGCTGTAGACGAACTCGTAGTCGTAATTCGAGAATTTTAGTGCGGTTGCCATCTCGATATTCGCGAGCGGCCGATTGCCCTGTGCGTTGTCGAGGTCGTCGCTGACGTCCTGCAAGAAGACTCGAATCGGTTTGCTTTCTGTCTCGTGAACCTCGGGCAGGATTTCCGTTAGCAGGAACTCGGCTTACTCGCGGGTCTTCGGTTCCGGCTTCGCTTCCGCCAGCCCAAACACTTTCCGCTTCTTCACCGGCCACCAGGCGTCAATCTTCTTGGCCAACCGCTGGACGACGTCCGCGTGGGCACCCGCCAAGTTCTTCGTCTCGAAAGGATCAGCCAGCAGATCAAATAGCTGCGGCCCTAAGTCGCCTTGCCGCTGCACATTTCCATAGCGTCCTGTCACTCCGTCATAAGTCAGCAGCAACTTCCAGCGTCCTTCGATGCACCA
>CAUJKL010000452.1 GCA_963204995.1 Planctomycetota bacterium
CGGGTGAACAAAGCTGCGACCGCAGTGGCGGAATCCGTCGAGGAAAGGAAGTCACCGAAGGGAAGCATTGCCGAACTGCCATCGATGTTCCAAACACGGTGTTGGATCCAACATCCCTTGGAATGGCACGGCACTCACGACAGGTATCAACGCCGAGTGTTGAGATCGTTTGACCTAACGGAGGAGCCGTATGAGTTATCCTTCACGTACGGATCTGTGCGGGGGGCCGCCGGTAACGGCAGTCCCTACCGCGATACTCATTGATGAGTGCAAATGATACATCAATGAGTCCTGACCCCTTAGAGTTGTTCGATGTCCGGCCGCGAGCCGCCGGGGCCGGTCCATTCGGACCAGCCGCCATGATTTTGCATGTAGAGCCGCCCCGGCGCGTCCTTGTGCCCAGCGATCTTGTGAACGCACTGGCCAAACTCGGGATACGGATCGGGCGAGAATCCCGCGCCGACTCCCTTGTTGGCGGCTTGGAAGGTCGCGCCGCCGTCCTCGCTCAGGTAATGGCCGCCCGTCGAGATGCCCAGATGAATCCGGTTGCCATCGCGGTAGATCGTGTGCATGCACAAACCGCCGTTCCCCGGTTGCCACTGCTTGGCGTGGTCGTGATTGCTGATGCCGGAAACCAATTCCCACGAGTCGCCGCCGTTGGTGCTGTGAAAGAGCGACGCAGGTTCCACGCCACAAAACAAATCCTTCTTGCCGAGTCCCGGCTCGATTGCCCAGATGTTGGCAAGCGCTCGTCCATCGTCCTTCGGGAACGCGGGAGCCGACTTGGTTTCTTTGAACTTCTTGCCAAGATCTTTCGAGATCAGCACCTTCATCCCGAACCACGGATTGCAACTCGATGCATAAAGTTTTGGCGTGCCGCGTGTGTCGATCAGCGACGAATAGACGGGAACTCCGTTTCCGAACGGCCCACGCAGCTCAAACTTGCGGCGCGTCTTTGCCCCTTCGGCGACGAACAAGCCCTTCTTGGTTCCGATACAGATGACCAGACGTTCGGCCATAATCAACCTCCTGAAACTGCGGGTACGATCGACAGGACGTCGCCCGGGGCGAGTGTTGTGTCGAGTCCTTGCCGTTCGCTGATGAAAGAATTGTTGACAAACAGATGTATGTGACGGCGGATCGCGCCGGTCTCATCGCAGATACTTTGATAGATCGCCGGTTGGTTCCGCTCGAGTTGCTCCAGTGCCTCGCGAACTGTCGCGGCGGAAAGCATAAGCTCTGATCGGTCATGGTGGCAATAGGCTCGCAACGTCGCTGGAAGGTGCAGGGTGATGCTCATCGCCGCCTACTTCTTGCGCGTGCCGGTGCCAGTCATTAACGTCATCATCTTGCCGTCGGGGCCTTCTATTTGAGTCGTCAGCAAAATCAAGTCATCACCCTTGAACTCCCAGGTGTCTCGGGCTTTGGCCATCTGGTCCGGATCGGCGGGGTGCGGGCCCTCGGTGTTCATCATCAGCTTGTTGCCATCGACGGTACCTTCGTACCGCCAAAGATGCGCCGACATCGAATCGGCCCATGTGCCGACGTACTTTCTTGTTTTCATCGAGTCGAACCCAAACGTGGCCTGACCGTGAAAACCTTGGTCCTCGGCGTCGACTTTCATGACGACAATCACCCAGAGATCTCCGATCATGTGGCCTGTCATGGTGCCGGTCGACTTCATTGGAGCCTCGCCAGGGGCCATGTACGCTGAGCTTTCAAAACCCCACTCGCCCACAAACCGCTTCAATAACTGGTGTTCTGCCGCCGGCTTCGTAGGCTCGAACTCTTGAGCTTCTGCCGCTACCACGATTCCTGCACAGATTAATACTGCGACTTCACACAGTCTCTTCATGGTTGTTCTCCGTCGATTAAAACCTTGAATCAGGTTAACTTAACACGCCAGGCTCGCATGATTCAATCGCGGGAACTACACGAAAGAAGCTGATTTCCACGTCACACCTGAAAGATTTCGCAGTGTCTCGTGTCTAATAGGTAGTTGGCCAGCATGCCTTGCGGTCGAAGCCTTGTGTTTCGGCTTGCTGGCCGACGCTTCAACTTTGAGAATTCCGTAGGATGGACGCCTCGTCCGTCCGAGATTTCACGCGTTCTTCTGGTCGGACGAGGCGTCCAACCTACGAATGGAAAACTGAATCACGACCTCAGGAAAGAGCGACTTGACACTCAGTCCACCGGAAACTCGAGCGAGCTTGATACTACGACTGCCTGATGCAGCCGATATCGCCGCTTGGGATGAGGTGGTCGCAGTCTATGGCCCGCTGTTGTACCGGATCGCTAGGCGAAAGGCTTTGCAGCCGCACGACGCAGATGACTTAGTCCAGGAGGTTCTGACCGCGGTCGCCGGTTCCGTCGAACAATGGCTGCAAAGACCAGATCGAGGTCGATTTCGTGCCTGGCTGATGTGCATTGCTCGCAATGCAGCCATCAATTTTCTGACCCGACCGAAGTATCGACCTCTTAGCCCAGGCGGCAGCGCCGCCGGAAACACATTGGCGACACTGGCCGCCCCCGACATCTCGGAGGAATTTGATTTCGAGTACCGCCGCGAGGCATTCCGCTGGGCGTCGCGGCAAGTGCGAGAAACAGTCGCCGCCAACACGTGGGAGGCTTTTTGGCTGACGACGATGGAGGATCGTCCCATCGCGGAAGTCGCCAAGGAATTGAAAATGACACCGGGAAGCATATACATTGCGCGCAGTCGGATCATGACGAAACTGCGCGAGCTAGTCCGGCAATTAGAGGAGCGTGAACAATGAACCACGCGACAGCTCCTTGCAGCGATGAGCGCCTGCGGACTTTGCTGCACGGCGAAGAACACGATCCTGACTTTCGCAACGCGGCCGGACGTTTGGAATCGTGTACACGATGTCAGGCAAGAATCACGGAGTTGGCGGCAGACGACGATACTTGGTCGGAAGTGGTTCAATTCCTAGTCCTCGACCAAACGGAAAGCCAGATCGAGCAAGAGCAAGCCAGTCGTTCATGGAACTCGTGGAGGCATCGAACCGCAACCAACGCTTGGACGGATTCCATCGCGAGTCAGCTTCTAGCGCCGCCGTCGCACCCGGAAATGCTGGGCCGCTTGGGTCGCTACGAGATCGAACGGCTGATCGGCAGTGGCGGGATGGGCGTCGTCTTCAAAGGTTTTGATTCGGAATTAAACCGCCCCGTCGCGATCAAAGTCCTGGCTCCGCATCTGTCCGGCAGCGGCCCCGCTCGTCAACGCTTTGCTCGCGAAGCACGAGCCGCCGCCGCAATCGTTCATGAACATGTCGTCGCGATTCACAATGTCGAATCCGATTGTGAGCCGCCGTTCCTGGTCATGCAGTTCGTCCCGGGCAGGTCGCTGCAAGGACGCCTTGACCATGATGGGCCGTTGTCGGTGTGCGAAGTGCTGCGAATTGCACGACAAACAGCCGCCGGACTGGCCGCCGCTCACGAGCAAGGGCTTGTTCATCGCGACGTGAAGCCCTCGAACATTCTGCTGGAACAGGGAGTCGAGCGAGCGCTATTGAGCGACTTCGGCTTGGCCCGCGCCAGCGACGATGCAAGTTTGACTCACAGCGGCCACGCGCTCGGCACACCGCATTACATGTCGCCTGAGCAAGCTCGTGGCGAGACGGTTGATCAACGCAGCGACTTGTTCAGTCTGGGCGGCGTGATGTACGCGATGTGTGCGGGCCGACCGCCGTTTCGTGCGGAGACGAGTTTTGGTGTCTTGCGGCGAATCACCGATTCCGAGCCGCGATCGCTTCGCGAGGTCAATGCGGAGGTGCCGTTGTGGTTGTGCCGCTTGATCGAGAAGCTGCATGCTAAGTTGCCCGATGACCGATTCGCATCCGCCGCAGAAGTCTCTGAATTACTCGGGCAATGCCTCGCTCATCTGCAGCAGCCAGAAGTTCATGCCCTGCCGGAAAGCGTTACGGCGCTCTGCCGCGACATCAGAAAGACGATGCGTCTTCGAAGTGTGCTGCGTCAACAACCTCGTACAGCTATCGCATGTGTCGCAACGAGTATCGTACTTCTTGCCGGAGCGGCCTGGATCGCCACCCGCGAGTCGAACGACGCGAGACTCAAGTTTGAATCGGATTTCAATTTGAGCGAGCATCGCGAGCCTAGCGAGACGTCTGCATCCTTGTCCGACGACTCTGATCTGGCAACCGCTTGGGATGCTTCCGACCAACAGATTCAACAAGTGACCTCGCAAGTCGGCGAGTTCACTTCGCGCGCCGATCGTCTCTGGGACGACATGCCGTTTTCCTCTTCAGTACAAAGCGAGTCCGATGGGACGTCATCTAGGGAGCCTTCCGAATGAAATACATCGCCGCGATTCTCGTCCTGCTGCTTACACTTGGGATGACATTAGATTCAGGTGCGCAATCGTCAGCGCGCCGCCCCGCCTTGCCGACCCCACCAGCCAATTCGACGATCTGGTTTTATATCGCCTCCGATGAATACCGACCTGGAGACGTTGAAAGAGACATTCCAAATTCGAACGACAAGGTTTACATATCTCAAGCGGTCAACGTGTCCGATGATGATATCGTTTCCACTCGCGTAGTGACCGATGCGAACGGCCAACCAAGTGTCGAAATTGCGTTTACCGAATCCAGCCAAGAGCACTTGAAGTCGGTGGCCACGAATAATATCGGCAGACGGCTGGTCGTGTTCGTCGACGGCGAACTTATCTATGCACCGGTGATTCGTGAGCCGTTCCCAGACAAGGTGGTCGTTACAGGACGATTCTCCAGCGACGAGGCGCTAAGGTTGGCCCAGATAATATCGCCGCCTTCGTTCCAAGCTCAGTTGCTGTGCATCAAATACGACTGGTCGACCGTAGGTGGAGTCCAGGAGATCGAGGCTGAGTTGCGAGCCGCTTTGAAAGATTCCTCGATTCCAAAGGCCTTGCTCGACAACCTCCCTGGCTCAGCACCTGAAATACTGTTTCCCCCAAAGATCATCTCGTGCTACACGCCCGAGCACTACATTGAATTGCTGGCCTGGCTCAAGGAGAAGAAGTTACTCATCTCTTCAGTAACTTTCCCACCAAGCACCTTCGTGCCGATCGACCAAGCGCGATCTGCCGGTTCGATTTACTTGATCTATCGGGATTTTGCTGACGCAGGCTACCCGATTCAGGCGACAAGCCTGGTACGGCCTGCGGACTTTCTCGGTGATGGGTTTCAACTGTTGGGTCAACCAGAAACGACCGAACCCTTTGTAACGCGAAGGCCTGCGCTGATCTGGCATGTTGCGGAAAGTTACGGCAAGTTCGGGAGGAGGCTGTTTCTCGAACGTCGTGCCTACATAGAAGTGAACAAGCGAGGCCAGACGGCGCAAGCATCATTGGAATTGGATAAATGCTGGTTTGACGGTGTGGTTCCGAAGAATCACGTCACGATCATGAACGCCTTCCCAAATGATGCCGAGACAGCGTATCGCGATGCCGCTCGTCAACTTGGCTTCATCCCACTGATCGTTTCCATTCCTTTATCGAACGAAGAATCGCCGGCTACGGACAAAGGGAAAGTACGCCCGCCCGACGTCGTTGAGACGATGAAAACTGTCTACACCGATCATCGAATGAAAGGGGGGGATGAGCTCGCGGCACACAACAAGGCAGTTTCCAGCGACAATGGACAAGCCACAGACAAACCATCGGAAGCGCGAAGCGTAGAAGTCTTTGCGCTGAAGTTCGTCGATGCTGCATCGATCGTGCCGACACTCGAACAACTTCTGCGAGACGACATTCGACTCGTTGTGAAACCTGAAACGAACAAGTTGATCTTCAGTGGCACGATCGCGGCACTTGATGAGTTCAGGAAGTTGGTCGGTCTACTGGACGTCAATCCTGAAGAACAGAAGGATGAGGCGAAAGTCCCAAGAACGAAGAATGCTACGTCGCCTGCGGAGATCGACCACGCACGAAGAGCTTACAAATCCAGCGAGCGCATTGCGTTCCAAATCGCCTCTGAACTTCGCCGGTTGAAGGAGACGCCGCCAACCCAGGAGCCGTCGCCTTTCAAAATCGCCGCGATGCAAGACAACTTGCGGTTGCAAGTCTCGCGATCCTTTCGCAGTCGCCAAACACTACAAGAAGCAGAACTCGCCGTCCTTGAAGCACAGCTTCACGAAGCTCGCGAGTCCATCGCCATGCGGAACCGCATCGAGGATCAGATCATCGAACGCCGCGTCGCCGATTTACTGAATCCGAATCTCAAGTGGGACACTCCGCTGACAGCCGATCGCGCTCGACCGGAATCGAAATCTATACCAAAGACAATTGGCTCGTTGGCAGAATAAGTAGAGTCCGAGTTCACCGCGCATGAGCGAACGTGGGCTCAAATCACTGGCGTGCGGGTACTCGATCGAACGTGGCACTTCACGGTTTGGCGAATGCCAAGGTTCCGGTAGGGACGGCCCTTGCGAGCCGCCCCCTGGACGGATCCGTACATGATGGAATTACCTCATACGGCTCTTGCCTTGGGTGTGAACGGTCGAAAATCGGTCTTCCGGATAAGGATGTAGGATTCGGGGTTTGGGAAACC
>CAUJKL010000453.1 GCA_963204995.1 Planctomycetota bacterium
CAGTTACTCGACGGCAGCCGGAACTGCGCAAAGCCTTGGTCCGGCCTACTGTGGTCAACATAACGTCGCGGCCTGGATTAGAGAGAGGAAACAAAGATGGATCTGCAAAACCAAGCCACATCGCTCTGGGGAAACTTTTTCAAGTTAGGAATGCCGCAACTCCGCGCGTTCCATCTGAAATGTCCTCGCATCGCGACTAACAGGCTGAATTCCGTGCTACTACTAGACCAGCTCGTGGATTGGCTCGCTCTCCGAATCCACCGGATGAGGCGAGCGAGCCGCCAATGCTGTGGATGGTGGACCGCGGCTCAAGACTTTGGCCGAGTCGAGGGCTTTCCTGTGGTTGAAGGTGATTTTGTGGCGGGTTGCGCGGGAGGTGATTCTGATTTCTGTTTGCGAACCGCGCCGCGTGGGCGTTGACGCGTGGCAGGATTTCCTGCGTGTGGGTTTTCTGCCTGCCCGATCAATTCGAACAGGAACCGGCTGGGGATCGTATCGCGAGGCTTGCCCCATTTCCGCCGCGTCAGCGCCATCGAGAGTGTCAGATAGTCCTGAGCCCGTGTGACGCCGACGTAGCACAGTCGCCGCTCTTCATCGATCGCTTCGCCTTCGACAGCAATGCTGCGATGGTGCGGCAACAGCCCTTCTTCCATCCCCACCATATAGACGTGAGGAAACTCCAACCCTTTCGCACTGTGAAGGGTCATCAGCACGATGGCGTTTCGCTTCAGCTGCTTGTCCTTCTCGTCTTTGAAATCTGGGCCACCGAGCGAGACGTCGTCCAGGAAGCCGCCCAGTGTGGGCTTCTTCGCCTTGGCTTCGTACGCGCCAAGGGCATTCGCCAGTTCTTCCAGCGCCGCCATGCGAGCTTGCTGATCCTCCGGCTTGTCGTACAGCCGTTTGATCTCGCTCTCGTAATCAACGCGTTGCAGCATCGCGCGCATCGCATCGACCATCGATTCATTCTCGAATCGTTGTTGAAACATCTCGACGAGCGCACGCAACTCCTCGCAGGCACGCTGCCCCGCATCGGGCAGACTGGCCACGATGTCAGGCTGCTGCATGATCGTCCATAACGACTTGCCTTGCTGAACCGCAGTCTTGGTGAGCGTCTCGACGCTCTTTCCGCCAAGGCCACGGGGGGGCGTGTTGATGATCCGCAGCAGCGAGACTTCATCATTCGGCGAGTCAATCAGCTTCAGATAGGCCAACACATCGCGAACCTCTTTGCGGTCGAAAAAGGACATGCCACCGACGAGAACATAAGGCAAGCCGGTACGCCGCAGCTCCGTCTCGAACGCACGTGGTTGTTCGTTCGTGCGAAACAGAATCGCAAAATCGTTGGGCTCCCATTCCGGATGGCGCAGCAGTCTGGCAATGTCCGCGACAACGCCTTCCGCCTCCTTGGTCTCGTTGGGATACTGTTCGATGCGAGGCTGTTGACCGCCCGAGCGGGCGGCCTTTAGCTCTTTCGGATGACGCTTCTTGTTAAAAGCGATCAGGCGGTTCGCCAGCGTCAGGATCTCGGCTGTGGAGCGATAGTTGTTTTCGAGCCAGACGACCGTCGAATCGGGCCAATCGCTCGCGAACCGCAGAATGTGTTCGACTTCGGCACCGCGCCAACCATAGATCGACTGATCGTCATCGCCCACGACACAAAGATTGCGATGATCCTTTGCCAAGGCTTTGACGATGCGATACTGGCTGCCGTTCGTGTCCTGATACTCGTCAACCAACAAGTGATCGAACAACGCTGCTTCCGCGCGGCGGACATCTTCGAAGTTCGTAAACAACTCTTCGGTCAGCAGCAACAGATCGTCGAAATCGACTGCACCACGTTGTTTGAGACCGTTTTGATAACGGCGATACGCTATTGCCGCGAGATGTTCTTTGTCTGTGCTGGCGACCGCTGCCGCGTCCGCTGGTCGAATGCACTTTGTCTTCCACCCACCAATGAAGTAGAGCAAGTCGCCGGGACGCAGGGTTTCGTTAGGGACGCGAATCTCGCGGAGTACGCTGCGCGCCAGGCTCTCTTGATCACCTCGGTCGTAAATCGAGAACTTGGCTGGATAGCCAAGATGTTGAATCTGCCGCCGCAGAACTCGAACGCAATGTGAATGGAAAGTGCAGGCCACGGGTTGCTTGTCGGTCTTCTTGCCGAGCAAACTTCTGATGCGTTCCTGCATCTCGGTCGCCGCCTTGTTCGTAAAGGTCACCGCAAGAATACGATCGGCTTCGATTCCGCTTTTAATTAGCTTGGCGATGCGATAGGTGACGACGCGCGTCTTGCCGGTACCAGCGCCGGCGAGGACGAGCAACGGTCCCGAGAGCGTATCGACCGCTTTTTGCTGAGGTGGGTTCAATCCGTGAGCCATGCGAGTGATCGTAGCGGATGCCGCGTGTCCCATGAATGGGGCCTGCCGCCGTCTGAGAATCCTCGTGATTGGCTAACCGACCGGGCTTAAATCGCCGTTTTTGTTGGTGACGCTGAATAATCCCGGTTCGCGGCTGCTGAAGGATTGAGACAGGCACCTCACTGCTATCGGAAAATGCTTGGAAACACACACCCGTCCGTTCGGCGCCAGCCCCATTTTTTGCAGCCTCGAAGCCAAGCCGACGCAAAAGCCGCGTTTAATTTACGACTTGCTTGTACGAACCTGGCAGCACGTAGTAGGTCACGGCCGCTTGGAAGCCGGGCGGGGCGTTGTAGTTGAAATAGAGCGGGTTGTGTTTTAACGTCAACGTGGCGTTGGTGGCGGTGATGTCGTTGTCGCCGATCAACACGCCTGTGATTGATGGGCTGTTGGCAATCAGGATGTTGTCCGTCGTATAGACGACGCCATTGATCATAGATGGGTAACTGTCGCTCTTGTCGTTGTCCTGCGAATCGTTGTACTTGGTGCCGGTTGGATTTAAGTTGGCATTGACGAGCCCCTCGTCCAATGCCGTGTTGGTGCAATAGAGGTTGAGCCGCTTGTTGCTTAACAGCACAGGCAAGTTCGTTACCATCGGGTCCGCGCTGATCACGGCCGGAGCCCAGTTCATCGAACCCGCAATCTCCGCACCGTCCTCGTTCTGGTTCAGTAGAATCAAGGTACCGACGATCCGCGAATTGCGGATGCTGATCTTGCCGCTACCGCAGTCGATGATGTAGATCCCCTTGGCATTCGCGACACCGGAACCAAAGGGATTGCTCGCTGGGCTAAGTACCTTGCGGTGGATGACCTTGACGTCACTGGGCGCGCCAGCAACTTGCAATACGACGTCATCGATGAAGAAACTCGGTGAGGCTTCGTCGCACTCGACGTAAAACTCGGCCTGCGTCAGCGTTCCCGTCCAGCTCACTGCAGCGCTTCCCGAGACTCTTTTGTAACTGCTTATGTTCACCCAATCGGTCAGCGTAACATAGGTCGTGCCCGATCCGCTGGCGACGAGCTTGAGCATCAAGCGGATATTAGTGTTGCCGCTAAGCGCGTCGCCATACGCTTCTGCGTAGTACGTGACACCGCTCTCCAATTTAGAAGTCACATCCTGAGCGAAGATGTCCGTAATACTATTGCGACTTGAAACGAAGAATGACCGCAATCCGGAATTCCCGTTGAAAATGGCTACTGCTGCCGAGCAACTGACCGCGTACCAGGGTGAAATACTGCTCCAACTACCTTCCGCTCCCGGATTATCGATCAAATTCACATCCCAGGCAGGCAAATCGTTGTAGTTGATCGTCGTGCCGTTCATCGAGTAGTAACTGTACAGCGTCGACACGTTCGGCAACGTTCGCGGCCAGGTTCCATTGGTAGTTGTCGCGCCGTGCCACACACCGCCACTGCCGGTCTTGATCTGGTTCGCAGCTTCCGCCGCGGTGTAGGCTTGGGCATTGTTCTTCACTTCGGCGTCGGTATTCGCGCTGACCATCTGGTCGCTCGTGACCGTGCCGCCGTCGATTGTGAGATTGTCGCCCGCGTGGACCATCGGCTCCAGGCAGCGGATGCCCGGTTGTAAGGCCCGAATTTCCATTTGTAACTTCTGCGTTGCCTTGCCACTCTTTCCTACGCCGACGATCACGACCGGATGGACGTCCGAATTGGTCAGATTGCCGTCGATGGGGTCGGTCGCTGTGAAACTGTAGTAGCCGTCGCCGATCGCCTGGTCGGTGGACCAGGTTCCACTGGCCATCTTGGATCGCCAACTGGAATCGTTCTGCACTCGATACCAGGCCATATCGAGCGCCACCTTGGCATAGGCTTGTGCGTTCCGCATGTCGCTGCCGCCGTCGGTCTGCAGGCGTTGCACGCGAACGAGCGACAAGGCCGCCAAGCCGAGTACGGCCACGATCATCGTCGTGCCCAACACAAGTACATAGATCGACCCGCGACGGGACCGCGCGCAATTGCGAGTGCCACTGCTCGCTCGTCGCGTGGCGCGGGTGCCACTGCTGGCGTGTCGCGTGGCGCGGGTGCCACAGCTGGCTGGCCGTGTGGGGCGGGTGCCACTGCTGGCTGGCCCAGCAGTGCTCACTGGTGTGGAAGGCACAGCTGGACAATCCAGCAGTGGCACCCCAGTGCAAGCCAGCAGTGGCACCTCAGTGCAAGCCAGCAATGGCACTCCAGCTTTTAGCGATGATCGTCTTCTCAATGTAGCCATTCGATTTACTTCACCACGATCGTGGTCATGTTTGCCAACTCGACGTTCGTAGCGCTCCGAACCGCAGACACAACAACTGAAATTCGTTTGATACCTTTGTCGGTAGTGGAAGTCGCCATCAAGTTGTTTGGCTCCGCGTAGGCAACGGTAACGGATCGCGTCAAGCCAGTGCCGCCGGCCATCGCAACTCCTTGCTTGTTAACGGGCGGGGAATCGGTGAATTGTTTATAGTCGTCCACATCATTGTAGGTGGCTCGTACCTCGCCGCTCTCTGGCCCAAACACGGGCGTGACGGTTGGTTCTTGATAAGGGAGTTCCAGAATCTCTGCCAGCATGGCATTGGCGAGCAGTTTGGCTTGCGCTCGTTCCTTGTTGTCGATCTGTCCGCGCGTGGCGTAGCCCGCCGTATTCATCGCACCGATCAGCACGACTCCGATCAGCAGCGTCGACATGCTGACTTCGACTAGGGTATAGCCGGTTCGACAGCGGCGATTCTGCGGGAAGCGATGTCTCGTTCTCATGGTTTATCCAAGTCTTCTCTCGGCTCAGGCCCGCGGCTTGCTGCGGATCTCCGTGCGAGTCTGCACGGCCGAGCCACTGTCTGCTCCGATCTGTAACGTGATTCCAACACTGGTGACAACAACCTTACGGGCGGCCCAATCGATGGATCTCTGCGCCAATGAGAGCCCATTGCTCGTCAGCTTGTTGTAATCGAAGTCGTTTTCTCCCCACGGCAAGATGACTCGGGGAGCCGCCGCCGTGCCGCCGCCGTAAAGACTTCCACCCGTCCCGATCACGACGATTGTCGCTGGCTGAGTTCCGGACCCAGTCTTTACTGCCAATAGCTGCAGATCAGAAGCCGCCGTCCCCGCTATCGATCGTAACGACTGACTGCCGGACGTAATCAGTTGCAAGGTTCCGATGCCGAACGCCGACGTGATGTAATGCGAGTTATCCGTAATCACGATCTGCGAGCCGCTGAAGGCTGGTCCATCCGCTGACGCCAGGCCGAAATCGTTGTTAAGGAACCCCTCTTCACTCACGACGCCGACGGCCGTTGTCTTGAGTTTGGAGTTTAAGTCGCCCGACATGAACGTCTCCGAGATGTAGATGACGTCGTTCAGCGCAGCTGCGGCTTGCAATTCTGCTTGCGGCCTGGACGCAGTGATCGCAGTAACTTGATAACCCCAGCCTTGAAAGGCCGTCTTACTGTTGACATCCACGCTCGCCAGATTATTTTCGTCCGGGACGACGAACAGCAGTTTGTTGACACTGGCATTCGTTTGCACCGTGTAGGTCAGCGAAAAGGCGTAGACGCTATCAAGGACGGGGACCGCTGTGCCGCCGTTGTATTCGCGATTCAGCGGCGCGCCAGCGGTACCGGGCCAGGAATAGCGAATCGTCTCGACATCGCCGTCACCATCTCGATCGGGGACGGTGAACATGACCGAATTCGCCGTTCGTTGTTTGAAATACACGGTATCTCGCAACTCGGCCGTGATGTCATC
>CAUJKL010000454.1 GCA_963204995.1 Planctomycetota bacterium
AGGTAAGTCGTTGACATCGTCATCGTTCTCTCCTCCAATGCCTTCTTGTTTTCCTGGCTGGGTCTTTTTGCCAGTTGTCAAACCGCAACCACCCGTTACGAGTTAGCGGCACTTTTGCTGAGACGAATTCGTCTTTAGAGCGGTTGCGGCAGCGCCTTGGCAGACTGCTTCGTGAAGCGGTGCAGATCGCGCCGCAATGAGAATGACTGACAACCCTTGATTGGAGTCCCATGCGTAACCTATCTTCCAGAACGACGGAGTCACCAATGGCTTTCACCTCACTGCTGGCGGTTATCGGACTCTTGGCGATAACGGGAACCCTCCGCGCCGCGAACGCGGAACCACCCCGACATCAAAACGTCGTGTTCATTCTGGCTGACGATCTTGGGTGGAGCGATGTGACGCTGCATGGCACGACGAAGTTTTACCAGACGCCGAACATCGAGCGATTGGCGAAGCGGGGAATGATGTTTACGCGAGCTTACTCGGCCAGCCCGCTGTGCTCGCCCACGCGCTCGGCGATTCTCACTGGACTCAGCCCCGCGCGGACGGGCATCACCACACCCAACTGCCACTTGCCGCAGGTTGTGCTGCAAGCGACGATCGACAAGAAGGCGGCGGCGAGTCAGCATGCGATCCAGCCGTCATCGGTGTCGCGGTTGAAGACCGAGTACCGCACGCTGGCCGAGTCGCTGCACGATGCCGGTTATGCCACTGGGCATTTCGGCAAGTGGCATCTCGGCGCGGAGCCTTATTCGCCGCTCCAACACGGCTTTGATGTCGACGTGCCGCATTGGCCTGGCCCGGGACCGGCTGGTAGCTATGTGGCACCGTGGAAGTTCAAGGACTTTGACCACGACCCGGATGTCCCCGATCAGCACATCGAGGATCGCATGGCCAAGGAAGCGGTGGCGTTCATCGAACGGAACAAAGATCAGCCGTTCTTTCTCAACTACTGGATGTTCAGCGTCCATGCGCCGTTCGACGCTAAGAAGTCGCTGATCGAGAAACACCGTGCCCGCGTAGACCCGGACGATCCACAACGCAGCCCGACCTACGCCGCCATGATCGAGAGCATGGACGACGCCGTCGGCACGCTGCTAGACACACTCGACCGACTCGGCCTTGCCGAGCGGACGATCATTGTCTTCACCTCGGACAATGGCGGTAACATGTACAACGAGATCGACGAGACCACGCCCACGAGCAATGCGCCACTCCGAGGAGGCAAGGCCACGATGTTCGAAGGCGGGACGCGCGTTCCCTGTGTGGTCGTCATGCCCGGCGTGACGCAGGCTGGCTCGCGCAGCGACGCGCTGATTCAAAGCGAAGATTATTATCCCACGCTGCTTGACTCGCTCGCGCTCCAGCCCGCGCCGGATCAGCGTTTTGACGGTCTAAGCATCATGCCTGCATTACGAAGTGGGATAGGCATCCAGCCTGTCGAAACCGGTGAAGAGCGCGCAGCCGAAGACAGGCTGGAAGCCTATCCTACGAATCGCGCCGTCTTTCAATACTTCCCGCACAGCCCCGGAGTGCCCGACTGGTTGCCGCCAGCAGTCTCGATTCATCGCGGCGATTGGAAGTTGATTCGCATCTTCCACGGCGGCGAAAAGGGAACGCATCGCTACTTGTTGTTCAACCTGCGTGACGACCTCGGCGAGAGTACGAATCTTGCCGCTCAGAGACCTGAGCTGGTCGTTGAACTCGACGCCCGCATTGAAGCTTTCCTCGCCGAGACGAACGCTGTCGTGCCGACTCCGAATCCCGACTTCGATCCCACGAAATATCATCCCGAGGACGAAGGCCAGCCAAAGCCGAAGGCTCGAGCGAAAGCCGCATCGCCCGCTGCGGGTGTGGCCAAACCAGACGACAGCGACCCTGCGTTACAAGGCTGGAAGATACGCAACGGTACGGCTATCGTGAAAGACGGCATCGTTACGGTGCGAGGCAAGGCCGAACCATTTCTCGGTGTTGGTGCGGGCCTCAGCGGGCCGGCAAAAGTGACCTTCCGCGTTCGCAGCGCTGCCGGTGGTGCTGGCAAGGCCGAGTGGATTCCCAGCGGTGGCCAGCCACAGTCGCTTCCCTTCGTCATTGCGGCGGGCGACTGGCAGACGATCATGCTCGACATTCCGGCCACGGGCCCGCTTGGCATCTTCCGTCTGTACTTGCCTGCGCAAACGCAGTCGGTCGAAGTCGATCACGTCGAGCTGACCGGTACTGGCAAACCGCGACGCTGGGATTTTTGACGATAGCTCTCG
Source organism: Planctomycetota bacterium (assembly GCA_963204995.1). Lineage (GTDB taxonomy): Bacteria > Planctomycetota > Planctomycetia > Pirellulales > Pirellulaceae. The sequence continues at coordinate 2,262 of CAUJKL010000454.1, forward strand.
GGAAGTTCCGATGACGGGCAGGATTGTCCGTGCGACGCCGGAACTGCGAAGACTTGTTCCGGCCTACTTTTTCAGTGATCGCAGCTCTTTAAATGCTCTCAGCGCTTGCTCGATGTGTTCGTCCGTGTGAGCGGCGGACATTTGAATACGGAGGCGGGCGGTGCCTTCGGGGACCACGGGGAAACCGAAGCCGATGACGAAGATGCCTTTCTTCAATAACTCGTTGGACAGGCGAATCGCTTCGGCGGTCTCGCCGACAATGATCGGCAAGATCGCGGTGGGCGAATCGAGTACGTCGTAGCCGAGATTCTGCAGGCCGCTGCGCATCTTGGCGACGTTTTCATGAAGCCGCGTGACGCGTTCGGGCTCGCGTTGCAAGACCTCCAACGCCTTCGCGGCACTACAGGCGACGGTCGGTGGCAGTGCATTGGAGAACAATTGCGGACGGCTGCGTTGAATCAAATAATCGATCACTTCGCGCGGACCGGCGACATAACCGCCTGCTGCTCCGCCCAAAGCTTTTCCCAACGTTCCGGTGAAGATATCGACGCCGCCTGGGCCGGTCGCGGGGAGGTGAAAGTGCTCGTGAACACCGCGTCCATGCTGGCCCAGCACGCCCGTGCCATGCGAGTCGTCGACAACCAGCGTGGCACCGTGTTCGCTACACACCGAGGTCAACTCCGGCAACCTTGCGACGTCACCTTCCATGCTGAAGACGCCGTCCGTGACCACAATCTTGACGGGAGACTGATCGACTTCTCGCAACACGGTTCGCAAAGCGTCGATATCGCTATGAGCGTAGACCTTCCGTGTTGCTTGGCGAGCGAGTCGTGTGGCATCGATGATGCTGGCGTGATTCAGCTCGTCCGACACAATCGCGTCGCCTTCTTGCACGAGGTTCGCGATCAGCCCTTCGTTCGCGTTCCAACAACTGACATAAGTCAATGCGGCTTCGGTCCCTAGGAAAGTCGCAATGCGTTCTTCCAAATCGCGATGGCAATCAAACGTCCCACAAATAAAGCGAACGCTGGCGGTCCCCGCTCCGTACTTCTTCAATCCCGCGATGCCCGCTTCCACGACCTCGGTGTGATTCGCCAAACCGAGATAGTTATTCGAGCAAAAGACCAGGATCTCGCCGAGCCCATCGATGTGAGTGACTGGTGCCATCGGGGCTGTGAGGTAACGCAGTTGCTTGTAGGTGCCCGCACTGCGAAGTTCTTCGAGCGTACCGCGAAGTCGACTGGAAAGCGTGGCCATAATAGAAACTCCTCGATCTTAAGAAGACGGTCGTAGTTGATCGTCGCGGATCAATCCCACTCGCCCAGCTGAATACGTCGTTCGATGATTTCACCGCCTCGACGTAGCGTCACATCGACGATTTGCCCGGCATCGTGTTCAGCGATCATATCTTTCAGCGACAAGTAGTCGCCCACTTTTTTGGTATCGTACGTCAAAAAGACGTCGCCGGGTCTCAGCCCTGCTTTGTCGGCCGCCGTGCCGGGAGTAACATGAGCGATCTCCCATATCGGGTTCTTTTCCTGCGTCGGGGAGATGCCGAGAAAGGCTCCTTTGCGTCGGTCGATCTTTGCCGCTAACGCCGCCTGGAGCTTGGTTTCTCCGTCCAGCGTCACCTTCGTTCCGTACAGATCCAGCTTTGTCACACGTTGACACTGCGCGAGGTGAACGACCGCATCGTCGCCGATATTCATATAAAACAGCCGCAGGAATTCTAGGCGTGCCAGAGTCTTCAGCGGAGCCAGCCCTTCATCCGTGATCTTGGCCCGTTTGATTTTTACCAGTTGGATGTTAGGCATGTTCGCGATGTGTGCCAGCCAGCTGTCTTCTACTTTCTCGCCGACGAACGATACTTGCTGCACATCGTGCAAGAATTTGAGCCATCGCAAGTCGTCCACTGTTCCGCGCCAATTGTCGCCGATCTCAATCATGAAGAGCGGCCCCATCGTGGACGCGAGCTCTTGGTAATTTTGATCGATCCTCGCACCCAAGCGTTGTAGCTCGGCGAGAGCGCGTTGTTGGCGAAGTGAATCGAGTTTATCCAGGGCATCCCGTGCATGTCTGGCCGCCGCAGTGACACGCGCTGCCGCGATCTTTTCCAGCGACGAACGCGCCGACGTTTCGGTGGCTTCATCTCCTGCAACGGCGAGTTGTTGGAGGATGTAGATGCCGCGCGTCGTAACTTCCAGGCCATGCTGGGCGATACCCTCCATCAGTGGTTCGATCGCTGCGGCTCCAGCCGCGATCAGATGTTTCGTGGCGGCATCGCGCTTGGTGAATCGTTCCGCACCCAAGTCCGCGACCCACTCTTCGACCTGCGCGAGCGTCGGTAAAGTGTCTTGTGCGACCGCAGTCGCTGGGATGCTGGTGAGTGGAAGTAGGATGGCTATCGTGAGGAATCGCATGAGTGGTTCTCGCGCCAGGCTGACTAATGTTGCATTCTGGCCTGTCTGCGGCGTTGACGCCAGACGAATCAGGCATTCGGCAGTTTCCCTTCCCGCACTGATCCGATTGGCCTAGAATGCGGCAGTTCGGTGATTTTCTGCTGGAGTTGAACATGCGAAGACCAGACGGCCAAACTATATTCCTCGGCGGTGCCGCCGTGGTTTTCATTCTGGTAATGTATCTGACCATCTTCAATAACCGCGGAGATGCCGAGAGCCAGCTCCCGCGTTCCGGTCCCATCACGCTGGAAACCATCCCCTTCGATGGGCGACAGGCATTTCGGTTTCTGGAGGATATCTGCGATATCGGGCCGCGACCGAGCGGGTCGCCTGGCATGATCAAGCAGCAAGAGTTACTGACAACTCACTTCAAGGACCTCGGCGCGAAGGTCGATCTACAACAGTTCGACTCGCGGCATCCAGCCGATGGGTCGCGCGTGACCATGTCGAATGTGATCATCCAATGGCATCCCGAACGAATGCAACGAGTGTTGTTGTGCGCTCATTACGACACCCGCCCGTACCCTGATCAGGACCGACGTAATCCGCGCGGCACGTTTATCGGTGCGAACGACGGAGCGAGTGGCGTGGCCTTGATGATGGAGTTGGGACGGCACATGCCCGCGCTCGAGGGCCCTTTCGGCGTTGATTTCATTCTGTTCGATGCCGAGGAATTCATCTTCGACGCGAATCGCGACAAGTACTTCCTGGGTTCGGAACACTTTGCGCGGCAGTATGTTGCTGATCCGCCCGCGTATCGCTATCGCGCGGGAGTTCTGCTCGACATGGTGGGGGACGCTCACCTGGAGATCTATCAGGAACGAAATAGCTTGTTTCATGCGCGCTCCCTCGTGGACGGGATTTGGAACACGGCCAATCAGCTTGGTGTTCGTGAGTTCGTGCGGCGACCGGGCTATGAGATCAAAGACGATCATTTGGCGTTGAACATGATCGCTCGCATCCCCACGTGCGACATCATCGACTTCGATTATCCTCGCCCACGTGCGACGAGTTATTGGCACACCGAGGCGGATACACCCGACAAGTGCTCGCCGTTGTCGCTGGCCAAAGTGGGTTGGGTCATGCTGGAATGGCTCAAGGGCATCCAACAGGCTCGCGAGTAGCCAGTCACGAATTCGACTACAATCAGGTTCGTGCTCAGCACATGGCCGAGCACGCGACACTACAAGCTCAGGTCGACAAGATCCGAAGGCGCAAAGGAAACGGGCAGGCACACGAGTGAGCTTCGGAGAGAATGCGATGGAGGCCTTGAACGTCACCACGATCCTATGTCCGAACTGTGGTGCCGCGTTGGAACCAACCGCCGCGACATGCCGACAGTGTGGTGGCATCATGGCGAAGCAGCAGTCGGACGAGTCGCTGGCCAGGTCGAAGCAGTTGCTCGATCGCCCGTGGGTCATTGTTGTGTTGCTGTTGCATGTGGGGCTTTTGGGGATTCCTTTGTATTGGAAGACGAATTACTCCTTGGGCGTACGGTTGTTCTTGGTAGTCGCATCGATCATTTACACGGTCGGGGCTGTCACATTCATCGTAGTCATGGTGCAGTGGTTGTTTCATCAGGTCACAGGCGGCTAGAGCTGGATAAGTTATGAATGACCTGTTGTATTACTTGGCGATTGCCAACCTGTCGATTTGTGCGATCGTGGGGATTCCGCTGGTCTTCGGCATGCGAAAGATTCGCAAGATCAGTGACATCTCTGCCGACTTGGATGGCCAGTGGCCGCGAGTTTCCGTAATCGTGGCCGCTCGCAATGAGGAACGCGATATCGAAGCGGGGCTGCGTTCGCTCTTGCAGCTCGACTACGACGATTTGGAGATTATCGTTGTCAACGATCGCTCGACGGATCGAACCGGGGAGATCCTCGATCGAATTGCGAATGAGCATCCAAGGTTGGTCGTCGCACATCTCAGCGAGCTTCCCGCTGGTTGGCTCGGCAAGAATCATGCCTTGTATTACGGGACAACTCGCGCCACGGGCGAGTTGATCTTATTTACCGATGCGGACGTTGTGATGGAGCCATCCGTCTTGCGTCGCGCGGTCGGTTATCTGCTCCGGCATCAGATCGATCATCTGCCGATGCTGTTCGAAGTGCGGATGCCAAGCTGGTTGCTCGAATCGTTCGTCATCACCTTCAGCGTCTACCTCATGACCTACTGTCGGCCGTGGCAATGCCCAAACCCCAAACGCTCTGGGCATATCGGCATCGGCGGCTTCAACCTCGTGCGAGCCGACGTTTATCAGAAGATCGGCACTCACGAAGTCATTCGCATGCGCCCCGATGACGACCTGAAGTTCGGCAAGCTGATCAAGCGCGAGGGCTTTCGGCAAGAGTTGCTGAACGGGGCTGGCATGATGTACGTGCCTTGGTACGCCTCGATCCGCGAACTGATTGTGGGGCTGGAAAAGAACACGTTCTCGGGCGTCGACTACAGCATTGCATACTCATTGTTCGCTGGCGTCTGCATGTTGTTATTCAACGTCTTTCCCTTTGTCGCGGTTTTTTTCACGACGGGCACGACATGGTGGCTGTATGTCGCGGTGGCGGTGAGCCTGTGGGGAATGGGTGCGTGGGCCGCGTATCATGGCAAGGCGCGGCTGTCGTGTTGTCTGGGCTTCCCGCTTGCGGCGTTGATGTTCGTCTATATTCAGTGGCGAGCACTAACCTTGAATTTATGGCAAGGCGGAATACGCTGGCGCGACACGCATTACTCGCTGGCGGAGCTCAAGGCCAACAAGATTTAGGGAACACGGATGCCGCCTGTGGCAGCGGCAAGAACCAGCCTGTAGATTGAACGTGTCATTCAGATGTTCTTTGCTGCTGGTCGCCTATGCCGATTGGAATCGATCCGAAAGTTGACTTCGCGTTTAAACTGGTCTTCGGCAGTCCCGATCACACGCGAATCACCATCCATTTCCTGAACGCCGTGCTGAATCTTACTCAGCCGATTACTTCGGTGAAGATCTTGAATCCGATCCAAGGCAAGGACCGCGCGGACGACAAACTGGTCGTCCTCGACATCCTGGCGGCGGACGCGGCCGGTCGTCGTTACAACATCGAAATGCAGACGACGTTGCCAACCGATCTTCCCAAAAGACTGACTTATTACAATTGCCTCAATTTTGTCCGCCAGCTTTCGGAGGGCGACCCGTACTTCGAGCTGCGACCGGCGATTAGCATTTGCGTCTTAGATCGCGTACTGTTTGCTGAAGCGTCGGAGTTTCATTTAAGTTTTCGGCTTCGCTGCGATCAGCGAGAATTGATTTTTGGTAACGATTTGGTCTTCCACACGCTGGAGTTGCCAAAGTTCCAGCCTGGGCGTCATAATACGAAAGTGCTCGGTTCGCTCGAGAAGTGGCTTTACTTTCTCAATCATGCCGAAGACTTGGAAGCGGATGAATTGACTGATCAGTTAATTGACGAAGAATATCGCGAGGCGGCGAGGATATTAGAAATGATCTCGAAATCACCCGACGATCGACAATTCTACGAAGCTCGAATGAAGTTCCTTCACGACGAGGAGGCCCGTCTGATTGCTGCCCATGAAGAAGGGCGTAAAGAAGGGATGGAGCGAGGGATGGAGCAAGGGGCGGCGAAAGGCTCAGTAGCGGGTAAGATTCAGGTATTGCAGAGTCTCTTGGGCGACTACGAAAGTCTTTTGAGTGACCTATTGCAGCTTGGGAACGACGAACTTTCCGCGATGCTGTTGGAGTTACAGGAGCGACTACGCTCTCGCGGCAACTGATCACGTTCCGAGGTGACATTTGAGTCGACGAAGACTCTTCGATTTCGATTTCGCGATAACTGAATTGCGTTCGGTACGGGGAAAACATTCTGCGGCGAGCGTGTGTTTGCAGTACCTCACTGCGCCGGTTATGATCGACGACGTCGCTCCTCGAAACACCCGCCCCACGCACCCCACCTTGTCGGAGACTACCATGATTCGCTCGGCGTTTGCCACTCTTCTGTTCGTCGTGTTGTCGTTGCAGTTCACTGCAGCCGCTGATGGTGCTTGGAAGGCTGGGGTTGCGAAAACGATCATCACGCCAGACACGTATATGGCGATGTCCGGCTATGGTGGCCGCGATAATCCCGCCGAAGGCAAGCTGACCGATCTGTGGGCGAAGGCCGCTGCTTTGGAAGATGCGAATGGCCATCGAGGAGTGATCATAACGTTGGATCTCGTGGGGATCGATCGAACACTGTCGCAATCGATCTGTGCTGCATTGCAAGAGAAGTACGAACTCGACCGTTCGCAAATCGCGATCTGCACGTCGCACACGCATACCGGACCCGTGGTCGGCATGAACCTCGGGCCGCTACATTACTTAATCCAGACCGACGAGCAGCGAACGTTGATCGACGCGTATGCCGTTACCTTGCAGGCCAAGATCGTGGCCGTTGTCGGCGAGGCGCTCGCCGACCTCCAACCGAGCCGACTCAGTTGGGGAACCGGGCACGCGACATTTGCCGTCAACCGGCGCGAGAATAAGCCTTACGACAAAGCCCCCGAGTGGCGAACGGCAGGTACGCTGAAAGGCCCCATCGACCACGACGTTCCTGTGCTGGCGATCCACAGCGAGGCCGGCGAGTTGCGGGGTGTTGTGTTCGGATACGCCTGCCACTCGACGACACTCAGCGGCATGCAATGGTCCGGCGATTACGCTGGATACACTCAGATCGAATTGGAAGCATTACACCCCGGTTGTGTGGCGATGTTCTGGGCTGGCTGTGGCGCGGACCAGAACCCGTTGCCTCGCAGTACGGTCCAGTTGGCCGAGCACTACGGGCGACGACTTGCTGATGCGGTCGACTCCGTCTTACTGACCACCGCGTTGTTGCCGCTGTCAGACACGCTGGCAACAAGCTACGCAGAAATCGATTTGCCGCTGGGCGATTTGCCGACGAAGGACCAGCTTGAGGCCGATACGAATTCGACCAACCGCTACACCGTTGCGCGAGCGAAGATGCTGTTAGAGCAATTGGCGAGCGGCAAGCCGCTGAGTCCCACCTATCCCTATCCCGTGCAGACGTGGCAGATTGGTAGCGACGTTCAATTCGTCACGCTTGGTGGCGAGGTCGTCGTCGACTACGCGATCCGGTTGAAGGCGGAATTAAGAGGGACGAAAACCTGGGTGGCCGGCTATGCCAATGATGTAATGGCGTACATTCCGTCGCGACGGGTCTTGGCGGAGGGGGGCTACGAGGGACGAGATGCCATGGTTTACTACGGGTTGCCGACCGCTTGGGCTCCCGAAGTCGAGAATGCTATCGTAGGCGAGGTCCATAAACACCTTTCGCCGAAACAGTAGTGTCAGGGGTCGTTAGATGTGTCGTCATAAAGTCACCGTCTTCCAAAGAAGCCGGTCAACGGAGCCGCCTCCGCGATCAAATCGCTTGACGCATCTGAAGGCCGAAGACGTTGTCTATATCCTGCGGAAGCGGTAGCTTAGTGGGCTGTAGATTCTCGACGATCGTGGGATCTCGATCGTCTTGCTAGTTTCACCTCTCGCGGACCTCGTCGACTGTGAGTTTATCGCCGCCCGATACCGCTTCCAAGACAGATAGCGAGTTGCTCGAGTTTATGCTCTGGCTGCTCGCAGCGCTGGGATGTAAATGTCGGCGCCAAGACGAGACCATCGTTGTCGAATTTGTGCCGGACTCATTACGCCCCAAAATCGGCGGCGATGCTGCGTTGAAGCTGGAGTTCCCGGCGACAGGTGCAATAGATCAAGCGTCCGTCGTCACGCTCGACTCGCCGATCATTCGCTCGCTGATCGACGAATTGAAGGCCACGCAGATCGTTGGGCGAGCCGCACCGGCCGACCAGCCGGAAAGCGTCCGCGAAGTCTCGCAACGGCTCTTCGATGCCTATACCGTCGACGGCGGGAGCGTTCACCTCGGTGGTTGTACATTGGAGGATCGAGCGGTCCTGCGTGTGACCTACGTCGATCGATCCGACGCAGCTAAAATGAAGCCTCGCTTGCGACAGCACTTCGTCACCCTCAGTGGTGAACCGCTCAGCACGTCGCTCGTCGAAAGCTTGGGCCTGAAACACCTTGTCCCACTGACGCGTTCGATTCGGATGGCCGACGATCAGCGTGAACGCTGGAAGCACATCGCCGAGACGGCGATCAAGGGACTGGTGCGGGGCAACGAGTCGGACGTTCTATTGACGACCGTCGTCTGGTGTAAGTTTGCGGAAGGTAAGTTAGCGTTTGTCATTGGTGACGCGACAACAGCGATCGGTTTTTCTGGTTGGGCGCAGCTGTTCGTCGATGGCAGCGAGAAACCTCCGGCGTTGGTATGCGAATCGTACCCACAGGGCTCTCATCATCTGGCCGCCACCGACGATGGTAGGATCGTGCCGTTCGAGGCGGTGGTGACATGTTCCGAATCGGGAAAACGTGTGCTGTCTGGAGATCTGGAAACTTGCCAGGCGACCGGCTCGAAGGCGTTACCGGAGTTCTTTGTGAGTTGTCCGACGAGTGGTGCGCGCGTGCTTCGCACGTCGCTCGTGGCGTGTGCAACTTGTCAGCAGATGGTCAGCCCGACATCATGCGATGCGCGGCAGTGCAGCGGTTGTCGTTCCTTGGCGAAGGTAAGTAAGAATGATCCGCGAATGGCTCGCGTGCTAGACGAGTATCCCAAGCTCGATCGCTGGCCTCGGTGGAAGCTGGCAGAAACGAACGCCGCCTACGTTCTGGTCGCTAGTTCTCTGGCCAAACGACTGTTGATTGTGATCGACAAGCACGACCTGGAGGTCTTGCGGCTTGCCAAGGGATCATACTTCAGTACGAAGTGGACGGAAGCGACTGAGCTCGATCGTACCGCTTGCCTGCAGTAAAATGTATTCACGCCGAGATCTTGCGCCGACCAAGCATTGAACCAATCGCGCCCAACAAGCTGACGACACAGAGAGCGATCCCAATCGTGAGCATGCGTTGCCGCCCGGCGCGGAAGGCACGAATGTTGACCAGCACGTTCTGTCCGCGAGGCCCTAGTCCGTGTTCGCGAACCCGTTTCCATGTCTCATACGTCTCATCGAGCGACATTTCTTCGATGGACTTATCGAAAGATGCCCTCTCCAATTCACGCGTGATATTTGGAGTTCCTCGAAGCCCATCGTAACCGAAGAAAGAGACGGTTCCGCCGATGACAAACAAAATGAGCGACCCGGCAAAGATCATGCCGCGCGACGCGTTCCATTCGTTGGTTTTTCGTGACGAAGCCTCACTCGCTTGAACTGGCTGTAACGCGCGCACACCTCGCAGCGTCGGAACCTCAAGCAGCTTGCCGCACTCACACGCGATCTGCTGGCCTGCTTGCTTGACATCAATGGCAATCCCTTTGCCACATTCACACGGTAACAAATACTTCGACATAGCTGCTGATTCTATCGTTGCTGAAGAGACGACTTACGGGACTAGTGTGTTTGCTCGGGTACCGTCGAGCCGCGCTTGGCCCACCACGGGAGCGTGATTCCGCCGTCGATCAACAGACTGGCTCCGGTCATATAGTTATTCTGAGGATTGCACATGAAGAGAATCGCTTCCGCCATTTCTTCCGCCGTTCCAAGCCGTCCGAACGGCAATTGTTTGCCGGCAGCTTCGAGAGTCTCCTCGCTAGCAAACTTTCGTTCCCCCGGCGTGTCCGTCCAGCCTGGCTGAAGGGTGTTAATTCGAATGCGGTAATCAGAGAGTTCGATCGCGGCGGTTCGCGACATATGTTCGACCGCTGCCTTGGAGATATTGTAGGCCATCGAGCGCGGCACGGGGACGAATGCGTGTGGCGAGCTGACCAGGACGATTGCGCCGCCGTCGTTTTGCTTAATCATCTGCTGCGACGCAGCTCGGAGGAGATTAAAAGCGCCCCACATTGTGACATCCACCGTTCGACGAAAACGTTCCATATCGGCTTCGCAAAACATCTCTCGTTCGCTGTAGGCGGCGTTCGCCACGGCAATGTCCAGTCTGCCGAACTCGTCGACCGCCCTGCCAACCATCGCCTCGACAGCCGCCAAATCGCTCACGTCAGCCCGGTACTTTACCGCCTGGGCACCTGTGCTTTTCACGGCCGCGACCGCTTCGTCCGCCTGCTCCTCGTGGGAGAGATAGTTAACGAGAACGGAGGCTCCGGCGCGGCCTAGTGCTATTGCAGCAGCTCGCCCAATCCCCAAACTGGCTCCGGTGACAACCGCAACGGATCCACTTAAATCTATTCCTGATATCACGTTCGGTAAGCGTTTCTGGGGCTGGAGTATTACGGGAGGAGAGATTGGAAGGCGACTTTCGCACGACCACCAAGGCCCATGCTACCGCGCGTCATACGGTGACGGCAAGCATTCCTGACTTTCCGTGAAAGTGCCCGGAACGCGGGGACGTTGGCAAATACGATGCCATCTCAGCGATGGTTCAAGAGTTTCGGTCGAGATCGTCGGAAGGTCGAACTGAATCGGTATTGTCGAGTGAGGGGAGGTACTCCCAGCGGAGTAAAGTTTTCGGTTTAACCGCTTCCTAACACTAGACCTGCGGGTTCCTGTAGTTAGAATTTAGGCACGTCGCGAGGGTGCTAACGTTAGCAACCGCGCGGCATACTTGTGTCGGTACCAACGGGGGTCAGTACACAGGGGGTGCAACGCGAGTAATAAATACTCCACCCCGGGAGAGATATGGAAATCATTCCGGTCCATTGGCGCTTTGCGCACCCACTGAACTTTCCGCTCTGATCCCCGCCGGAATCCTTCGTAAGTGATTGGCGACTGCGATATACAGATCAAAGTCGTCGGTTAGTCAGCAAGTCGAACGATTGGGTAAACCTTAAGTGGCCTGCGTCGATTTGCTAATCGCAATCTTTTACCAATTGCAGGAGGAAGCCAGACAAGTGCTCTCTTGGTGGTAGAATTGCTTGATTTGATTCGGACACGGATGTCACGACTCACAGACGTGAAGGCGAGACGATACGCGGGATCGAGGATGCGACTCGCGATCGGATTTGCCTTTTGCGTTTGGAAGAAGGATGGATTCGATTTCCATGTGTTCCGGTCAACTTTGTTTCTAGCGTTAGGAGTCCTGTCTTGTACGACACGCTACTCGATGACTTCGAGGACGATTTAAAGACACGAACATCAGAGGAGGAGGAGGGGTTTGCGAAGTTGCCCGCAGACGAGGTCGAAGATGATGGCCTCGACACTGACGATCAAGACGCCGACGAATCAAAAGCGGCGTCCGACGAGGACGACGAGTTCTTGCTATCCGCAGACGACAACGAATCGTGGTCAGACGATCCGGTGCGAATGTATTTGACACAAATGGGCGAGATTCCACTTCTCACCCGACAGCAAGAGATCTATCTCGCCAAGAAGATCGAAGTTACGCGCCGACGTTTCCGGACGAAGTTGCTCGAATGCGACTACGTCATCCAAATGGCCTACAAGATTCTCAAGCGGGTTCATGAAGGGGAGCTTCCCTTTGACCGCACCGTGCAGGTCTCTGTTACTGACCGCCTTGAGAAAGAACAAATCTTAGGCCGTTTGCCGCATAACTTGCGGACACTAGAAGTCTTGCTCAAGCGAAATCGGCATGATTATCGTATCGCCTTGAGCAAGTCGCAGCCCAAGACCAAACGCCTGGAAGCCTGGCGACGTCTCGCTCGACGTCGTCGACGTGCTGTGCGATTGGTAGAAGAGCTTGGTCTGCGAACCCAGCGCATCGAGACGATGATCGGCGTTTTGGAGGATTTCAGCTCTCGGCTGAACGAACTCCAGCGTTTGATTCTCGAACACAAGAAGGCACGGTTGCCAGCTTCCGAGCGTCAGCAGTGGCTATCCGAATACCGCAACATTTTGGTGCATACCCACGAAACTCCCCGCAGTCTGCGGAACCGTGTGGTCGCTCTTAAATCGGTTTACTCGGAATACCAACAGGCAAAACGCGAGCTGTCGGAAGGTAACTTGCGACTTGTTGTTTCGATCGCAAAGAAGTATCGCAATCGCGGTTTGAGCTTCCTGGATCTGATCCAAGAAGGTAATGCCGGTCTGATGCGAGCTGTGGACAAGTTTGAGTATCGACGCGGTTTCAAGTTCTGCACCTATGCGACGTGGTGGATTCGACAAGCGATCACCCGCGCAGTTGCCGACCAGAGCCGCACGATTCGAATTCCTGTTCACATGGTCGAGACGATGTCGCGCGTTCGAAATGTCTCGCGGCAACTGCTGCAACAACTCGGACGTGAACCAACGATCGAAGAAACGGCACGCAAAGCCAAAACGACCGTCGACGAAGCGCGTCGCGTGTTGGCGATGAGCCGCTATCCGATCAGCTTGGACCGTCCGGTAGGTAATAGCGAGGACAGCCAGTTCGGTGACTTGTTACCGGATGGCACGGCACAGAGCCCAGCGCTCGGTGCCGCGCAAGAGATGCTTCGCGGTCGCATCAACAAGGTGCTGAAAACACTCAGCTACCGCGAACGCGAAATCATCAAATTGCGGTACGGACTTGGTGATGGTTATAGCTATACGCTGGAAGAAGTCGGTCACATTTTCAAAGTGACTCGAGAACGTATTCGCCAAATTGAAGCCAAGGCGGTACGAAAACTTCAGCAACCTAGCCGCAGCCAAGAACTGGTCGGTTTCCTCGACTAGGCCAAAAATGATCCGCTTCGACGACCCAGAAGCCCTCAGGCGAATTGCTTGAGGGCTTTTTTTGTAAGCTCCCCACACTTCGTGTGCAAAGAGCGATTGCGATGGTCCAGCAATAGCGGACGTTATGGAACCGACGGAAACACCACAAAAGATGTCGTTTCATGGTTAGAAACAGCTGAAGAAGAACTTGTGGTGCAGCCGTCCCGGTTGCATGCGCAGGCGAGACGCCGTTCACAGTGAGAATAGGCAGCATGAACCTGCGATGCCAAAAAAACGCTCCTCACAGAGGTTTCACTTCACAGAGCGGCGGAACTAGGTCGGGTTGATTCAAAACCTGTGCGACGGTCACGCGAGAGAAAGCTTCCTCGACTGCGGCGTAGGCGGCATCGAGTTCGCGGTGCAGCGGACACAGACTGGTGTGAGACGGCAAGCCGAGCGGGCAGCAGTGAATGCGTTCGATGGGACCAACCGCATTGATCACGTCGAGGATCGTGATCTCTTCAGGTTGACAGGCCAAGCGGTAGCCGCCACCGGGCCCCGACTGCGATTGAACCAAGCCCGCCTTCACGAGATCTTGGAGCACCTTGTGCAAGTAACGTCTGGGCACTTGAATCGTTCCCGCAAGTAGGTCGGCAGATGCCGCTTTCTCTGGGGTCCGACCGAGCCAAACCGCAGCTCGCAATGCGTATTCGGCGGTCTTGGGCAACATCTGTCTTCTCCTCACTCAAATATACTACACATTGACATGCATAATACAAATGATACAGATTTGCAAGTCGGGCGTGCGGAAGAACGCACCTCTCCCCGTCTGACCGCAACGCGATGATCTTGTCTCCGCAGCTCTCCGACAGGCGGAGCAACAGACGCTGGATATCGTGATCGACAACGACCGGAGATAGCCACCCACAGCCTGCGGCGGCTACCAGCTCTGCCGTCTTCGGCGCTTACCCTTGCTGTCGCATGATGCCGTCTTCCATTTCGTAGATCGTATCGAAGACGTCGAGCGCGCGTTGATCGTGAGTAACCACGATGACACCAGCTCCCTGCTCGTGAGCGACCTTGGCAAATAGTTCCATTACCTGCCGGCCGCGGTGGCTATCGAGAGCCGCCGTTGGTTCGTCGGCCAGAATGACGCTGGGCCGGTTGGCCAGCGCACGCGCGACCGCGACCCGCTGTTGCTGTCCGCCAGAGAGCATCGAGGGGAGATTGCCGGCCCGGTCGCTAACACCCAGATAGTCCATCAATTCAATCGCTCGCTGACGGGCAGCTCGCGCCGTGTCGCCGTTTAGCTCCAAAGCGATCTGCACATTCTCGACCGCCGACAGGAATGGAATCAGATTCGACTTTTGAAAGATGAACCCAACGTGACGACGGCGAAAAGAGCGCAGGTTCGTGTGGGGAGTTTGGCCTTTCAGCACCAGCTGCCCGCGGATGGAGATGCTGCCGGTGGTCGGTGGATTGATCAGCCCCACGGCGGTCAGAAATGTTGACTTCCCCGAACCGCTCGGTCCCAGCAAAGCGACGACTTCACCACGCTTGACCTTCATCGAGGCGTCGCGCATGGCCACCACCTCGGTGTTGCCGCTGCCGTAAATCTTCGTCAGACGATCGGCTTCAATTGCAAAAGGCGATTGTTCGGCATCCGTCATGACAGCGCCTCGTTGGGAGAGACCTGCATGGCCTTCCAGATTCCCAGCAAGCTGGCACCAACAGAAATCGCCAGCACGATCATGGCTAACTGGAGCAAGTCCGATTCCGTCAGAATGACTCGTCGCGGAAACATCGGAAACACTCGCCGACCGAGTGCGTAGGCAATCCCAAAACCGATCGTTCCCAAGATCAATGCCTGCTGCATAATCAATCCCAGGATGACCGTGTTGGGAGCGCCGATAAGTTTGAGCAGAGCGATCGAATGGATCTTGTCGAGCGTCAATGTGTACAAGATCAACGCCATGATGATCCCAGCGATCACGGTCAGCAGCACGCGAAATAGCCCTATTTGTCGACGGATCTTTTCGACCGATCCCTTGAGCAGCAGTTCTCGTTGGCCTGACTTTGTAAACACGGAGACATCGTCCCAGCCGGAGATGATGTTGGCCACTTGTTGAACGTCCGCTCCTGGCGATAGTGCGACCACCACGGCACTCAATTGAGGGCGGGCGATGGCGGGCAGCTCGACACCGGGTTTGGCGGTGTTGTCCAGCAGCGCTGGCTGTTTCGCCCCCAACTCGCTGCGTTCGCCCCGTGCTTGCCTTGCTGCTCGCTCCAGCCGAACGGCTTCTCCCGGCACATCAAATTGAATCGACTGTGCGTCCGCGACAGTGAAGAAGCCCAGTCCGTCCCCGCCGGAACTGATCATGCTGCTGGTCGTTCCGACGACCGAGTAGGTTTCCTTGCCGAGCGTAATCTGCTGGCCGACGGCCAGCCCCAACGATTCATCGGCGATCATCTCGAAATGAGCCTGGCCGAGTTGGCGTCCAGCGGTCAGCGGCACCCATTCCCCTTTATCCGTCGGCCAACTCAAACCCAGCACGGCGATACGCAACGGCTTGCCATCCCGTTCACGTTGAATCGTGTGGTAGACAAACTCTCGCGCCGAGTGGACTCCCGGAACGGTAAGCGCGCGATGAACGAGGCTAGGAGGTACACGTGACACTTCGGCGAACGGACCTCGCGTACTGCGTTGAACGATCCAGACGTCCGCCCCGATTCGATCGATCAGCAAGGTCGCGTCTTCGACAATCCCTCGATAAATGCCTCCCATGCCCATCACAATCATGAGCAACATGCCGATGCCGACCGTCGTAAGAACAAATCGGCCCAAGTTGTGGCGAATATCTTTGGTGGCAAGGTTCATGGCGTCACAATACTTTGACCTTGACGCAAGGCAGCCTGCGGATCGGTTGGTATAACAACAACATCTCCCGGTTGAAGCCCTTCCAGCACTTCGAGGGAATCCCGGCTACGCAATCCCGCGGTGACGGGCTTCCACCTGGCGACCCCTTCCGCGTTGACGAACACGCCCGACTCGCCGCTGCGATTGACCAACAGTTTGGCGGGCAACACGATCGCATCCGCCTTCTCTGCAACTTCGATCATCGCTTCGGCCCGCTGTCCCACCGCCCAGTTTTCCGGCAATTCCAAGACGCGGATATCCACGATAAACTCGCGTGTCTCTCGGTCAGCTTCGCGGCCCAGCCGAGCAACCGTTCCCGGATACGATCGATCCGGTTCGGATCGAAACAGTACTCGCGCGACCTGGCCCTGCCGAACTCGAGACATCTCCGTTTCGTCGACCCAGGCACTGATCCACAATTCGTCCGTCGAGATCAGCGTGAGCATCGAACTGCCCGGAACCACCACGTCCCCCGGCTCACGGCTACGTTTGACAATCAACCCGTCAAACGGTGTGCGAATTTCCGTGTCTTGCAATCTAGCGCGATGATATTCCAGCGTCTTCTCGGCGGAGACGAGTTCCTTCTGTCCCTCGGCAATCCCGGCTTCAGCTCGTGAAATTCCCACGATGGCGACGGCCAACGCTTCCGTCGACTTGTCGACGTCGTCGTGGCTGACGGCATTCTGTTCAATGAGGGCTCGCACTCGGTCATGGCTCTTCTGTGCCTGTTCGAAGACGGCGGTCGCTCGATTCTTGTCTGTCTTCAGCCGGTCAATGGCGGCTGCGGCAGCTTCTACGTTCGCTTGGGCGATGGCGACCTGCTGTTTGAGTTCCTCGTCATCCAGTCGCACCAGCACGTCACCCACCGACACTCGATCTCCCTGGTCGACGAGTACCTCTCCGATCCTTCCCGAGATCTTGGGACTGATCGTCGCTGCGACACGAGCTTCCAACGTGCCAGTACCCATAACTTCCGCCACGATCGAATCTCGTTGGATTGAATGGGCAATCACGGAGACAGGTGCAAATCTCATCCAGTAGATGACACCTCCTACGACGGACAACAGCACGATGGCTTTCAGAGCCCGCCACGACCAGCGTTTTATCGTTTTCCACGTACTGCTCATCTCGATACAGCTCGCGTCGCGTATTTCGGAAGGTTCAACAACATTTTTCAACTCGGCCTTATTCTACACCTTGACATATAGATTTCAATGTCTATAAAACGTATCGATGTGCATTGAAGTGTATGGTTTGCCAGCGGCTTTGCAAGTTGGCCTGCAAGGAGATAAGTTAATGAAGTACAAAGGGTTATGGATCAGCTTCTGCTTGGTGAATGTCGTGTCCTTCGCCGTGCTGGGGTATTACGGTGGCGAGATTTATCGTCTCGCGCCGCCCGTTCCCGACCGTGTGGCAACACCGGACGGAACCGTGATTTGGCAAGGACAGGAGATCAAGGACGGTCAAAATGTGTGGCAGTCGATTGGCGGACAGCAACTTGGCAGCATTTGGGGACACGGTGCGTACGTTGCGCCCGACTGGTCCGCCGATTGGCTGCATCGTGAATGCCTGTGGTTGTTGAGCGATTGGTCGCAGCGAGAGTACAGCAAGCCGTTTGCCGAGTTGGACAATGAGTCGCAGGCAGTACTGAGAGCTCGGCTCAAGAGCGAGCTGCGCACCAACACTTTCGATGCCGGGGCCAACGAAATCATCATCTCGGCGGATCGAGCGCGCGCGGCGGAGGCTCTGGGGCGATACTACGCGGCGCTCTTCGGCGACGCGCAAGAGTTTCCTGAAGACATCCAACCGCTGGCCGACGGGGGTATGTCGCCTGCCGAGTTGCGAGACGCTTATGCACTGGCAACCAACACGATTCGCGATGCGGATCGGCAGCATCAAATGAACGCGTTCTTCTTCTGGGCAGCCTGGGCGTGTGGTACGGAGCGACCGGCTGCCGCGGATTCCGCCGCTTCAGATCGAGCAGCAAGCACTCCCGTCTCGGCGGCGGTGACCTATACCAACAACTGGCCGCCCGAGGTGCTGATCGAAAATCGGCCGAGCGGCCCGATCATCGTCTGGTCAGTAATCAGTTTCGTGTTGCTGCTGGGAGGCATCGGCGGATTGGCGTGGTACAACGCCGTTCTGAAGCACCGAGAGGACGAGTTCCACGAGCTGCCGCAAGGCGATCCCTTGCTGGCCTTGAAACCGACGCCCTCGATGAAGGCGACGTTAAAATACTTCTGGGTCGTTGTGGCACTGATTGTCGTACAAGTCGGGCTCGGTGCCGTCACCGCTCACTACACCGTGGAAGGCGAGAGCTTCTACGGGATCCCGCTCGCCGAGTGGCTGCCCTATTCCGTAACGCGCACCTGGCACACGCAGTTGGCCATATTCTGGATCGCCACGGCTTGGCTGGCGACGGGGCTGTTTATCGCACCGGCGGTATCCGGTTATGAGCCCCGCTGGCAACGAGCTGGCGTTAACTTTCTGTTTGTCTGTCTGCTGATCATTGTCGTCGGCTCGCTATTCGGCACCTGGTACGGCACGCGTCAGCAGATGGGACATGTCGCAAACTTCTGGTTCGGCCACCAAGGCTATGAGTACGTCGATCTTGGCCGCTTTTGGCAGCTGTTCCTGCTGGTCGGCCTGTTCTTGTGGCTGGGATTGATGTGTCGCGCCGTGTGGCCCGCCTTTAAACAGCCTGGCGAGCATAAGCACTTGCTGGCGTTGTTTGTCATCGCGTCGGCGGCCATCGCGTTGTTCTACGCCGCGGGCATCATGTGGCAGCGGCAAACGAATCTGGCGATCGCCGAGTACTGGCGTTGGTGGGTGGTGCATCTATGGGTGGAAGGCTTCTTCGAGGTGTTCGCCACGGTCGTCATCGCCTTCTTGTTCACGCGAATGGGACTATTGCGAACCGTCACGGCGACCGTGACCGTGCTCTTTTCCTGTACGATCTTTTTGTTTGGCGGGATCCTCGGCACCTTCCATCACTTGTATTTTACCGGCACGCCGACGCCCATCCTGGCGTTGGGTGCGACCTTCAGCGCGTTGGAAGTCGTCCCCTTGGTGCTGATCGGTTTTGAAGCCTACGAAAACCTGACACTCTCTCGCGCCAAGCTTTGGGTGACGGCGTATAAGTGGCCGATTTATTTCTTCGTGGCCGTGGCTTTCTGGAACCTTGTGGGAGCCGGCTTGTTCGGCTTCCTGATCAATCCGCCCGTGGCCTTGTACTACATGCAAGGATTGAACACGACCGCCGTCCACGGCCACACGGCGTTGTTCGGCGTCTATGGGATGCTAGGAATTGGCCTGACACTGTTTTGCCTCAAGGGGCTGGCCACCCGCAGCAAGTGGCGAACCGGCGCGTTGTCGTTCAGCTTCTGGTCGATCAACATCGGCCTGGCACTGATGGTGTTGATATCGCTATTGCCGGTTGGCCTGCTACAGACGTGGGCTAGCGTGGAACACGGTTTGTGGTACGCACGTTCCGCCGAGTTTCTGCAGTCGGACACGATGAACGTCCTGCGCTGGCTGCGTATCGTGGGTGATACGGTCTTCGCGGTTGGCATCCTGGGACTGGCTTGGTTCGTCGTCGGTTTGAAAATGGGCTGGTCGGTAATGCAAGAAGAGGATGTCGTGATTGAACAGCCCCGACTAGAACCGGTGGGCGCGGGAGCGGCTGATTGACAACGGAGATGTTTTGACCGAGAACCATAGATGATCATTCAACTTGGAAGAAGGAGAATCACGAGATGGCTATTCCCCATGCGAAACCTGCGGAGACGATCGACGTCAGCCCGCTTGGCGCGGAGCTGAAGAACGCGCGGACGACGACTTTGGTCAAGACCGATTCGCTGGAAGTGATCCGGTTGGTGTTACCCGCTGGCAAAGACATTAAGCCTCACGAAGTTCCCGGTGAAGTCACGGTGCAATGCCTGGAAGGCAAGGTCACTTTTCGGGCCGGAGAGGTGGACTGCGAACTGACGGCTGGCAAGCTGATCTACCTCGCTGGCTCGGACGCACATTCGCTCCGCGCCGTCGAGGACTCGTCGCTGCTTATAACGATTCTTCTTCAGCACAAGAGCTCGTAGTTCGCGGCGCGAACCTCGACCGCAACGAGGTACAAGCTCGGGCACTACGGATGTGGAGTTCTCACGATGGAGACCGACGATGTACTACTTGTATGGTTCAAAGAAGGACGTCGAGCGGCGGCTTGTTGCCACGTTCGGCTCGGAACAGCAACTGTTGGCTTACGTACGCTGGGCGACTCTGAAGAGTCTAGGCGATCAGCGCGGCAAGTTTGAACAAGGCAGCGCGTTGGCGAGCTATCACGCCTGGGAGCATTCAACGCAACCACTGACCGATGAGGACGAGACCGCAGTTTCTTATAACCCGACGCCCAGCATGCTTTAACGCGAAGCACCTGAAGTAAAATGAGCTAGTTCAATGAATGCTCCCGTATCTCAAACGACGGTGCCGAATGCGTTCGACGTGCGAATTCTGCGGCAGGACCATCCCCAGCAAGCGAGCTACTGGCAAGTCTTCCGTATCGATTACGAACCGGGACTGAACGTGACCAGTGTTCTTCAGAGAATTGCTACTCATCCAACCACGGTCACCAGCCAGCATGTGACTCCAGTGGCTTATGACGTAAATTGCCTGGAAGAAGTTTGCGGTTCATGCACGATGCTGATCAATGGTCGCGTGCGCCAAGCCTGCTCGGCGTTGGTCGATTCGTTGCTGGAGGAACAGCCGGATCGCATCGAACTTCGGCCGCTCAGTAAGTTCCCTGTGATCCGCGACTTGGTCGTCGATCGCCACCGCTTGTTTCGCGCCTTGGAGAAGCTTCAGTGTTGGATTCCGGTGGACGGCTATTACGACGCCGGACCTGGCCCGCTCCAGTCACAAGATCAGCAACAGCAGGCCTACCCGCTCAGCGAGTGCATGAGTTGCGGTTGCTGTCTGGAAGCTTGCCCGCAGTACACCAAAGCCCACTTGCAACAGGGCGCAGACGAAACGAATGAGGACTTCCGCAAACGCGAAGCGGAGGCCTTCGATCGCCAGTTCATTGGCGCGCACGCCATGAACCAAGCCGTCCTGATGCTCTCACATCCAACCGGCAAGATGACAGCGACGGCACGGCTAGAAGCGTTGATCGCACCGGGCGGCATTCAAAACTGCGGCAAGGCGGCCAACTGCCAAGCCGTTTGCCCAAAAGAAATACCACTGATGAGATCGTGGGCAAGAGCCGGTCGCGCGGCGACGTTGCACGTTGTCAAGAATTTCTTCGCTGGATAGACAACGGATGCCGCAGCAGGACGGCTCTGTAGAGGTGAATTAAGTGTCGCAACGTCTCCCCTTGCTGTTTGCTTGTTCCGGCTGTTCCAACGCGGGCCAATTGGCGAACGATCTGGCCGTGGAACTCAACCGGCGTGGCATCGCCGAGATGTCGTGCTTGGCGGGCGTCGGAGCCGGAAAACCACATTTCCTCAAGCAACTCGCGGAAAGAGAAGTGTGGATCATTGATGGCTGCGCGATTGAATGCAGTCTCGGGATTTTCGCTCAGCTTTGTGAACACGTTGACGTTCACATACGACTTCACGACTTAGGTATCCGAAAGAACGCCTCCCCGCCGACCGGCCCAATGTTCGACGAGCTAATCGAAGCCGTGCTTGAGCACGTGACTCAGTTGAAACAGCCTGCGGTCCATGCCCGCAAGGACATTTAGTAGGTCACGCTATGCGTGACGAAATGCGGTCGGAATTGCCGCAGTTTTCTGCTATGAGGTTGTGAAAAAATCGTGGGATAGGCTTCCAGCCTGTCATTTTCCCCGTATTTCTGACAGGCTAGAAGCCTATCCCACCCAATAAAATCACAGCCTCTATGCGAAGGCATGACCTACGTTTCTTGTTTGGACTGCGGTGACTTGTCACCGCTTTGCTCTCCAGTGCGAAGCACTTTTTCAGCACCACCGCAAGTTGCAGAGGATCGCGAATAGCTGACTCCAAGTCGAAAAATACCAAAGCGGCGATATATCGCCGCACTCCAAATGTCGCCGCAACTCCAACAAAAGTGCGACACTGGAACTAAGATTCCGACGCCAGCCCGCGGCGCGTGCGCATCTCTTCACCCATTTCGCGAAGCTGATGATCGGTGAGTAATTTCGCCGCCGATGGAAAGATCTGTTCTTCTTCAAGATGAATGTGGGTTGCATAGAGAGACCTCAAAGCCGCCAGATCGGCTCGTAACGTGGCGAGCGAACCATCGGGTAGCGACTCTCCGGCAGCCAACCATTCGCCCAGCTGTCGATCGACCCGCGCGTGGAGATCGTCGGCGGTTTGATGCTCTTGTCGCAGTTGCTCAAGCAAGCTGCAGGTGGCTGGTTCGGCGGCGTCTGCGGAACGCATGCGGGGAAACAGCGATTGCTCCTCATCGGCCGTGTGCTTGGGCGCGGAGTTCGCGAAATACTGCCGTGCCACCACAATCGCCTGCCGGCCTTCGGCATCAAGGGCATGACTCGCATAGCGATCGACGACGCGGACGAGTACGTCGAGGAAGTGCTCGATGCGCCGGTGACAATCGATCAGCATGTCGATGGGCCGGTCGAAACCTGCGAGTGGTTTGGCATTGATTTGCACGGACATGACTCACCTCGTGGGCTGGCAACGCGATTCATCTCGCAGACGCATAGAAATTCTCGGTGGAACACCAAACTGTACCATCACCGGAACCACAGGCATATCCTTGGCGCTCGGAGTGATGCCGTGCGAAGTCCGAGAATAAGGGCGCCTCACGATCGAATGTAAAGCGAGAAAGCACGGAAAAATTCGATATCTGGACCTTGACATCCAGTTTGGCGGCAATATACATTTTGTTCCACGCTTAGCGTTTTCAGGACAAAGGTGTTTATCACACAGCGGACTGGAAACCTGTTCGTATAACATCTCAGCACAAGGTCCGAGAGTGGGTGCCTGACGGGAGCCGACTTTCGAGCAATCCGAAGGAATGTGAGCCATGCGAATCGAGTCAACGCAAGCACTTCGTACTGCGAGCCGTGGCACCTTGGTGATCGCAATTTTGGCCGCCCTTGGCGTCGCGGGATGCCAGCCTTCTAAGCCTTCGCGGTCCTCGCGACCGTCAGCGACAAAGAGCGAATCATCAACAACGGCCGCGCCCGACGCAACTGCCACGACAACCGAGGCCGTGCCTTCTCCCGCCGAGGATAGTTCGCTCAAAGGCGATGCGAACGAGGCGATGCCAGCTGAAACCCATGTCGCTGAAGCGCCGACAACTAAAGCACCTGCCAACGAAACAGCGGCTGCTGAGATGCCGAAAACGGAGACGCCGGAGAGTGCGGCCAACGCAGCCAAACCCGCAGACGCTCCGCCTTCGGAAGCGGTCGTTGCCGCTCCTGCTGAAGCGGGGCCGCAGCTTTACGCCCGTCACTGTGCGGCTTGCCACGGCGAAAAGGGCGATGGGCGAGGGATTGCGGCCGCTTATGTGTTTCCCAAGCCACGGGATTTCCAGCTGGGTAAATTCCGCCTGGTGAGCACCTCGAATAATGTTCCTTCGCGTGAGGATCTGCACGCCGTGCTCGTGCGCGGCATGCCGGGATCTTCCATGCCGCCGTGGGCTCATCTGTCACAAGCCGATCGCGACAGTTTAGTCGATGAAGTGATGCGACTGCGACGGCAAGGAGCCAAGGATTTCTATATCAAGACGCTCAAGGAGCAGGATGATCTGACCGACGAGGAAATCGCCGCAGATGACATCCAGGAAGAGATTCAAGAGTATGTCGACCGCTTCTCCACACCCGGCGAGAGTACCGAAGTGCCAGAGATGGGTCAGCCAACTCCCGAGGGACTTGCCGCTGCGGTCGAGACGTACGCGAAATCCGGCTGCCTGCAATGTCACGGCAAGGACGGCAAGGGAGATGGCGTGCAGAAAATGATTGATGACGAGCAGTATCCCACCGCGCCGCGTGACTTTACGGTTGGCATTTTCAAAGGCGGATCCGATGAAGCGTCGCTCTATCGCCGCATTGCCTACGGTATGCCGGGCACACCCATGCCGGCCTCGAAGCAGTTAACGCCCGAGCAGATGGTCGGCTTGGTGCATTACATTCGTGCGATGTCGACCGAGGAACAACGGAAGGCGGCTGTACTTAATCGCGACAAGATCGTCGCCAAGACACTCGATTCGTTGCCGGTGGACGCGAATGATTCTGCCTGGTCAGAGATTCAGCCGGTCGCGTTGCGGATGGCACCGCTGTGGTGGCGCAACAATGCGGACCCCGGTCTACAGGTGCAAGCGGCTCACGACGGGAAGGCGATCGCCGTGCGGATTGCTTGGAACGACGCCAGTCCGAATCGTCATGCGGCGAGTAGCGAATCGTTCGAGGACGCCGTGGCCATGGAGCTCTACGGTGGCGACGTGGAACCTTTCCTCGGCATGGGCGCAGCGAAGTCAGCGGTGGACGTCTGGTTCTGGGATGCCGATCGACAGGGTAAGCCGATGGCGGTCGAAGCGCTGTATCCAAATACCGTTGTCGACGTGTATCCCTTCAGTGAAACAGTCGCGGTATCCGCCGAGCTTGATCGTGCTGGAGCCCGCACGGCGGACCAGCCTGATATCTCGCTGCCAGCGAAAGCCAGCGGCAACCAGATCGTACCCACTGACGACGCTTCAGGTGCGACCTCATTGACGGGCGGAGGGCCCGGCACGGTGACTTTCCGCATTCCCCGCAACCAACTCGTGAAAGCAACTGGCCAGTGGAAAGACGATCGCTGGACGGTGGTAATGACGCGAGCCTTGGCTGTTGAATCCGAAGACGATGGCGTGGCGATCGCGCCTGGCCAACGCGTTTCGGCGGCCTTCGCTGTGTGGGACGGCGGGCATCAAGATCGTGACGGAAAGAAGTTGATCACGATCTGGCAAGATTTTGAGTTGGAATCGAAACCGTAGGGCAAGCAATCCGCTTGTCAGTTCAGACACTGAGACGCTCACGCGACGACAGGAACTGGATCATGGACATTACACGACGTCGTTTTCTCGCCACTTGTGCCGCCAGCGGCAGCGCGCTGTTGGCCACCGGTCCCCAGGCTTGGGCGTTCGAGCCGGTCAGCATCGATAATCCGCTCGGACAATATCCGAGTCGCGATTGGGAAAAGATCTACCTCGACCAATATCGGTATGACGAATCCTTCACTTGGATCTGTGCGCCCAACGATACGCACATGTGCCGCTTGAGGGCATTCGTGCGCAACGGCGTGATGATCCGCAGCGAACAAAACTACGACCACGACCGGTACGGTGACCTGTACGGCAATAAGGCGACCAAGGCCTGGAATCCGCGTGGCTGCCCGAAGGGTTTTACGATGCAGCGGCGAGTCTATGGACCGTATCGGCTGAAGGGCCCCGTACTGCGAGCCGGTTGGAAGCAGTGGGTGGACGATGGTTGCCCTTCGTTGTCGGACAATCCCGAGCTGCGTACCAAGTACAAATTCGACGACCGCGGCAACGACACATACGTTCGCATGTCCTGGGGCGAGGTGTCGAAATACGTGGCCGAAGCACTGCATGCCATCGCCGGTACGTATAGCGGCGAAGAAGGTG
Source organism: Planctomycetota bacterium (assembly GCA_963204995.1). GTDB lineage: Bacteria > Planctomycetota > Planctomycetia > Pirellulales > Pirellulaceae. The sequence goes on from CAUJKL010000454.1 coordinate 27,897, forward strand.
CCGCGCGGTTGGGGAAAGACGGCTACGAGCAGCGAATGATCGACAAGCTGGAAGGTGCTGGAACGCGGACGATGAAGGTCGGATCGAATCTGCCGATTCACGGCATGGTGGGCAAGTTCGGCATCTATCGCTTCGCAGCTGTGCTGGGTCTGTTGGATCATCACGTCCGTGGCGTACCACCGGAACAGGCACACGGAGCCCGCGAATGGAACGAGTACACTTGGCGCGGCGATCAAGCCCCCGGTCATCCCTTCGTTCACGGCCTCCAAACGTCGGACATGGATTTCAACGACATGCGGTTCTCCAAGCTGGTGATCCAGATTGGCAAGAACTTGATCGAAAACAAGATGCCCGAATCGCACTGGCTGAACGAGTGCATGGAGCGCGGGGCCAAGCTTGTTGATATTTCGCCGGAATATAACGCCCCAGCGACGAAGTCCGACTATTGGATCGGCGTCCGACCGGGTTTGTCCGATTTGGCTGTGCTGCTGGGTGTGACCAAGATCATGCTCGACAACAACTGGTACAAGCCGGATTTCTGCAGGCAATTCACCGATTTTCCGCTGCTCGTTCGCACGGATACGTTGGAGCGATTGCGTCCGCAAGACATGCAGGCCGACTATCAGCCGAAAGACCTGTCCGCTGGTCCTTCGTATAAAGTCCAGGGCCTGACCGACGAGCAGCGCGCCAAGATCGGCGACTTCTGCGTGTGGGATAGCGACGCCAAGGCCGTCGCGTTTTTGAGCCGAGATGAAGTCGGTGCCAACGCCAAGATCAACTCGGCATTGGAAGGCACTTTCCAAGTCAAGCTGGCGGACGGCAAAGAAGTCGAAGTAATGCCGGTGATGGAGATGTACCGACAACACTTGAAGGACTATGACGAGAAGTCGGTCGAAGAGATTTCGGGCGCGCCAGCGCATCTCGTACAACGCCTCGCGAAAGACATCTGGGACACAACCGAAGCGGGGCATCCCGTGGCAATTCATGTTGGCGAGGGCATCAATCACTACTTCCACGCGACGCTGCACAATCGCGCCACTTACTTGCCGCTGCTGTTGACAGGCAACATTGGCAAACATGGCGCGGGGTCTCACACCTGGGCCGGCAATTATAAAGGAGCCTTGTTCCAGGCCTCGTCGTGGAGCGGACCGGGAGTTGGCAGCTACACAGCGGAAGATCCGTTCGCACCGGTACTCGATGAATCGGCCCGGATCACGCACGAAAACATTCGACACTTGACCGATGTGGAAGATCCTTCGTATTGGGCGTGTGGCGAGAAAACGCAAACCGTCAATTTGCCCAAGGGCGGCGAACGCTGCTTTACCGGCGAAACGCACATGCCCACGCCGACGAAAGTGCTGTGGTACAACAACGCCAACTTCCTCAACCAATCGAAATGGATCTACAACCTGATCGTCAACGTTCTGCCCAAGATGGACATGATTGTCGATCAGCAGATCGAGTGGACCGGCAGTGCCGAATACTCGGACGTCGTGTTGCCGGTGAATTCCTGGGTCGAATTGCAAGACGACGAGTGCGGCGGATCGTGCAGCAATCCGTTCCTGCAAATCTGGAAGGGTGGCATCAAGCCGGTCCACGACACCATCGATGACGGTATGGTGTTCGCCAAAGCCGCCGACGCGTTGGCCGTCAAGACGGGCGACAAGCGGTTCTCGGACTACTTCAAATTTATCACCGAAGGAAAGTCCAAGGTTTACATCCAGCGGGTCTTCGACAACTGTACGACCACCCGCGGCAAGGACGGGCCGTATAATGTCGACAAGTTCATCGCGGGCGAATACGGTGGCGAACCCGGTGCCGGGTTGATGCTCTTCCGGACCTATCCGCGCGTGCCGTTCTGGGAGCAACTCCACGATTCGATCCCTTTCTACACGGACAGCGGGCGACTGGCCAGCTACTGCGATCTGCCTGAGGCCATCGAGTATGGCGAGAACTTGTGCGTGCATCGCGAAGGCGTCGAGGCAACGCCGTACTTGCCGAACGTGATCGTCTCGACCAGCCCGTTCATTCGGCCCGCCGACTACGGCATTCCGCTGGACACCATCGACCCTGATTTGCGACAGGTTCGCAACCTGAAGATGGCGTGGGACGAAGTCAAGAAGACTGTCAACCCACTGTGGGAACGCGGTTATTCGTTCTTCTGTACGACGCCCAAGAGTCGTCACTCGACGCATTCGTCGTGGTCGACGGTCGATTGGAACTGGATTTGGAGCGACAACATTGGCGACCCGCACCGCGTCGACAAGCGTTCCCCAGGTGTAGGTGATCGGCAGATTCAAGTCAATCCACAAGCGGCTCGTGATGCCGGTCTGAACGAAGGCGATTACGTTTGGGTTGATGCCAACGACATCGACCGGCCCTACATCGGCTGGAAAGAAGACACTGGGCCGAGGCACAAGGCGTTTCGCTGCATGGTCCGTTTGAAGTTCAACCCCGGCTTGCCCTATAACTTCACGATCATGAAACACACTGGTTGGATTGCCAGCGAGCGATCGGTCAAGGCACACGAGTCGCGGCCCGATGGGCGGGCGCTGGCGGCGGACACCGGGTATCAATCTAGCTATCGTTACGGATCGCATCAGAGCATCACTCGCAACTGGATGATGCCGATGCACCAGACCGATACGTTGTTCCACAAGAAAACCGGCGTGATGGCTTTTACGTTCGGCTTCGACGTCGACAACCACGCGATCAACACCGTACCGAAGGAAACTTTGATTCGCATTACAAAGGCGGAAGACGGTGGCATCGGCGGTGTCGGTGCTTACAAAGCCACCGAGTCGACTTACAGCCCAGGGTCGCAGACTCCGCTAAATAACCAGTACCTGACCGGCGGCTTCATCACCGTGAAGTCGTAGAGCGGCAGGGCCGCAGCCAATGAGAGCTATCGGCGGTTTGAAACAACCCGCTCCCGTTGGTCGCTAGGTTCTGCAGAAAAAACAAGATTTTCATTGATAACGGTGTAGCAGCGATGTTGAAAGATAAGTTACGGTTCGGCCACACCCAGTTGCCGACAGATCCTCTTGGCTGTGAAATCGGGAATCTCGCGGTGGCGTGGGATCGCGGTGCGACGACTGTTGGCCGGGTTTTCCCAGATCGAGTGGTCGCCCCCTTCGCGGACGAAGCGGCAACCGCAATCGCGAAGATGTCGCAACGAGTCGCGCCGTTTCACGTGGTCGCGTCCTGGGATACCGCGGCGATGTGGGTGGCGGCGGTGAGCAACAAATGGATCGGTTCTTCCAAGTCGGATTCCAGATCCGAAACTGCGGGGTTCGGCAACGGCAGCGGTTCGCCACGAAGTAAGCATTCGTCCGCCATATCGACTAACGCACTACGCAACATTCGCCGTGCTTCCTCCAAATCGCCCGCGCAGCTAATGGTGCCCGGAAAATCGAGAACCTCGGCATGAACACCATCATCCAAAAACTTAAACATGGCTCGATATGTCAACATTGCAAAATTCCTGATGGGAGCCGCCTCGAAAGAGGAACCTAGTACGGTTCAATTCTAACGGCCCTGTCAGCCTTCGGCGACCCGAATAACTCAAAACGACATAGAAGATGCACCATGAATCCTCTGCCAAACAACGCGACTCCGAAAATTCACCCCGGCACGCGGGAAATCCTCCCGGAAGACCCGATGGAAATGCAGGGCTTCGAAGTGTCGGGCGATCCGGGTTTGATGCTGAGGTTATTAGTCGAAGAGTATGCCCGCATCGGCTGGGGCACGACCGATATCATGCGTCTGGCCCGCGATCCGAACTACCAATCGTTTCACGGATTGCTGCAGTGCTTTGGCGAGGAAGAACTAACGCGGCGTGTGTCGGAAGCGATTTCACGCTGCGGCGTGATCCGAGTGACACAACAAGAAAAACCCCTTGAGTCATCCCCCACTGATCTCGTGCAAATCGATTTAACTTAACGGCCAGCGCGCGGCGCGTGACGGCTAACGAGGAGAGACAGACATGGCGAACGTCTATAACTGGCAAATCGGTCGCGAGATGAGCTATCCGCATGAGGAGCGCCATCCGCAATGGCAGTTCGCGTTCGTATTTAACCCCAACCGTTGCATTGGTTGTCAAACCTGCACGATGTCGTGCAAAAGCACCTGGACATTCTCCAAGGGCCAGGAGCTGATGTGGTGGAACAATGTGGAAACCAAGCCCTACGGCGGCTATCCACAACACTGGGACGGCAAGTTGCTGAACATGCTCGAAGAGGCCAATCCGGGCGGACAAGTCTGGGATGCCACGAAGAAGGATGGCAAAGAGCAGCCGTACGGCACGTTCGATGGCAAGACCATCTTCGAAGCGGCGGACAAGAATCCGCGTCCAGACTATGGTCCGCAACAAGCACTTGGCTACTTGCCCACCGACGCCGAATGGCGAGCCCCTAACATCCACGAGGATACCTCCACCGGCGATCACTTCGCCACGCAAGGCAAAGACAAGTACGGCGGCGAAACACAACTGCCGGAACACAAAGTCTGGTTCTTTTACCTGGCTCGCATCTGTAACCATTGCACCTATCCGGGCTGTCTCGGTTCCTGTCCGCGGAACGCGATCTACAAGCGGCCCGAGGACGGCGTGGTGCTGATCGATCAAAGCCGTTGCCGCGGATACCGCAAATGTGTCGAGGGCTGTCCTTACAAGAAAGCCATGTATCGCCCCACAACGCGGACCTCCGAGAAATGTATCGCCTGCTACCCACGCCTCGAAGGCAAAGACGAAGTGATCAGTCCCACGGGCGCGCCCGCCGAGACTCGCTGTATGTCGGCCTGCGTCGGCAAGATTCGTTTGCAAGGCTTGGTGAAGGTGGAAGACGATGGACGTTGGGCGGAGGATCCGAAGAATCCGCTGTACTACCTGATTCGCGAGCGGAAAATCGCCTTGCCTTTGTACCCCCAATTCGGCACCGAACCGAACGGCTTTTACATTCCGCCTCGCTGGGTGCCGCGCGGATATCTGACCCAAATGTTCGGACCCGGTGTCGAGAGTGCGATCGAGCAATACAGTTGCCCCGACCGCGAGTTGCTGGCGGTGCTGCAACTGTTTCGTGCCAATCAGCAAATCATCTATCGCTATGAGATCGAGCAAGGGCCGAAGGTTGGCGAAATCGAAGTCACGATGCCGGACGGAACCAGCAAGACGCAGGAATTGTTTAACGATACGGTGATCGGTTTCAATAAGCTGGACGAGGAAGTTGCCCGCATCACCGTCGAGGAACCGACCTTCGAGCGTCCCGCCGCCGAGCACGTGAACTCGATTTAATTGCAACCTAGTACCGCCGTCCGTTCGCTTTGGACATGGGAGACGCGTCATGCCCGATACGCTCAACGAAGTCACACGAGACCCCGCCGTTGGCATGTCGCGGCAGGCTCTGTACCGTTTTGCCGCCTTGGCGCTGCTCGATCCGAAGTTCGGTTCGTGGGAACAGCTTGATGCCTTACGAAACGACGATGTTTTACACGAAGCAGCGGCACTGCTCGGCAGCCTACCGGAAGCGGTGGCGGATAAGTTCGCACTCGGTGAACGGCCACTCGCGGAGCTTGTCCCGCAGCGAGTGCTGGAACGCTTGCCAAACTCGCGCGATGAGTTCAACCGCCAATTTGAAGACACTTTTGGCCTGCTCGTCTCCAAAGCCTGTCCGCCCTACGAGACAGAATACATTGACGGCAAGCTGACGTTCCAACGCAGCAACTCGATGGCCGACATCGGCGGTTTTTATAACGCGTTCGGCATGACGACTTCCGCCCAAAACCCGGAACGTCCCGATCACATCGTCCAAGAACTCGAGTTCATGGCGCTGCTGATCGGCTTGTCTCGACAAGCCGACGCGGGTGATCCTGCCTTGCGCGAGGAACGCATGGACGTCTGTCACGATGCCCAGGCCCGCTTCTTGAACGAGCATCTCGTATGGTGGACACCGGCTTTCGCCGCGTTGTTGGGCCGCGAGGGCGCGGGCGGCTTTTACGAAGCGGTCGCTGTGTTCTTGGCCGCCTTGATTGCCGCCGAACGGTCCTTGTTCGGCATCGCACCCGCACCGATCCCGCCTTCGCCCAGCGAACTCGAACCCCCTGAAGCCTGCGATGGCTGCCAAGTTTGACGCAATTACGAACTCGAAATTGAGTTTCGCCACCCAACGAGGCTGTGATTTTATCGGGTGGGATAGGCTTCCAGCCTGTCAGAAATACGGGGAAAATGACAGGCTGGAAGCCTATCCCACTTTTTTCAGCCTCAACGCGAAACTTCTCAACTGCCGGTTGCTTTCGAGGCGGTCTTTTTCTTTCGCGAACGTTTCGACTTGGTAGTCTTCACCGTCCCTGCAGCTGCCGGTGGCTGGAATGAACTGGCGTGCTGCTGCTCAAACTGCTGCTTGGCCGCTTTCGTGATGAAGCGAGTTAGCTCGGTTTGTTCGTAGTCGTCGAAGTAACTGCCGCCGTATTGTGAGGCCCGCTGGCGGCACGGATGACAGACGTAGAGCCAATCGGCGGCCCGCGTCATGGCGACGTAGAACATGCGGCGCTCTTCTTCCAATTGCTCAGGGTCCGACATGCTGCGTTGGTGCGGAATCTTGCCGTCGCTGGCATGCAGGACGTAAACGACTTTCCACTCCAACCCCTTCGCCGAGTGCATGGTGCTGAGTACCAGGCGGTCGCGGTCGGCGTCGTCCGGCAGCGCTTCCTCGCCGTCGGGCGGGTCGAGCGTCAATTCCGCCAGCATGGTCGTGCGATCCTCGAAGCGGCCGGCCACTTCTTTCAGTTGTTCGAGGTCGCTCTGACGCTGCGGCAGATTGTCGTAACGGCCTGCCATCAGCGGTTCATAAAATGTCAGCACGCTTTGAATCTGCATGGCCAAGTCGCCGTCAGCTTGCTTGGACAGATACTGAAGCAGGCTGACCATCTGCGGCCAATCGTCCGCGGCCTTGGCGGGCGGTTTGGTGGCCGACCAGACCGTGAAGTCGCCACTCGCTTCGTTCAACACTTGCTGAAGCTGTATTGCCTTTTTCGGCCCGATTCCGTCGAGCAACGTCAACACTCGCTGGCCAGCCACGCGGTCGCGCGGGTTTTCCGCCAGGCGGAGGAACGACATCAGATCCTTGACGTGAGCCGATTCGACGAACTTCAGCCCGCCGTATTTCACATACGCGATGTTTTGCCGCGCCAGTTCGGCTTCCAGCAAGATACTGAGTTGGGCCGACCGAAACAGCACGGCTTGTTGCGGCAGCGGAATGCCTTGCTGCTGATGTTCGCGGATGCGGGCGACGATGAATTCCACTTGCTCGTGCTCGTCGTAGCACGTGATCAGTTGCGGCGACGCTCCTTCGTTCCGCTCGGACCACAAATCCTTCGTGTATCGTTCGCTGGCCTGCGAGATCACACTGTTGGAAGCCGCCAGGATCGGCGTTACGCTGCGGTAGTTTTGCTCCAACGCGATGACCTGCGTCCCCGGAAACTGGTTGGGAAAGTCGAGAATGTTGCGGACGGTGGCGGCCCGGAACGAATAGATCGACTGGGCATCGTCGCCCACAATGGTCAGCCCGCGTCCATCCGGACAGAGCCCCTTGAGCAACCGCGATTGCACGCAGTTCGTGTCTTGATACTCATCGACCAGCACGCAGTCGAACCGGTCGCGGATCGTTGGCCCCGCTTGCTCGTGTTCGAGCAACTCGCACCACTTCACCAGCAAGTCGTCGTAATCGAACACGTTCAACTCGGATTTCCTTTTGCCGTATGCGGCGAAAAGTTTCGCGAGCGGCTCGGCGTATTTCTGTTGCGCGGGAAATTGCTGCTTGAGCGTCGCCGCGAGCGATAACTGGGCGTTCACCATGTAGCTGTGAATCGACATGCAGGTTCCTTTCTTCGGGAACAGCTTGTCGCCTTTGCCAAGTTCGAGTTCCTGGCAGACGGACTGCATCAACGACTCGGCATCGCCGCGATCGTGGATCGTGAACCGTGCGTCAATGCCGATGTGTTTGCCGAAGATTCGCAACAATCGCGCGCCAACCCCGTGAAACGTGCCGCCCCACACGTTGCGCCGGACTTCACTTTGACGCAGCACGTCGCCCACTCGCTGCAGCATCTCGTTCGCCGAGCGGCGGGTAAACGTGAGCAACAGGATGCGATGGGCCGGTATGCCCTGCGAGATCAAGTGCGCCACGCGATGTACGAGCGTCGTCGTCTTCCCGGTGCCAGCGCCGGCGATAATCAACAGCGGGCCGCTGCCGTGTATCACTGCGGCTTGCTGTTGCTCGTTGAGGTTGGCGAGAACGGCGGGCACGTCTTCTGATGCTCTGCCAGACGGCTTCGTTGCGATCGCCTTCTTGGGCGGTGTTTTCTTTTTTCGAGGCATCTCCGTGTTCTCCGGTGTATCGATCCGCAGCAGCCTTTCCGGTCTGGCTTTGTCAGACTGGATAGGCTGACGTACTTCCTCGGGCTCATCAACAAATAATCGCAGATTTTCATCACCAGCGAAACGAACATCCCGATCCCGCCCAGTTACTTCAAAGCACCGATCGGCACGAATCACTTCCGCGGTCGCCCCGTCTTCCAATTCAAACGACTTCGTTTCGCCGCAACGCGAAGCCGCAGCCACCATCTCGCGCATGTAGGACAAACCTCGGATGGCTTCCGGTCGATCCCAGATTTGTGGCGAGGCATCCAATAACGGCCGCGGCAAGAACACCACGCACTTCGAGCGAGCACGGGTGACCGCGACGTTCAACCGGTTCAGCCCGTAGATGAACTCGGCTTCCTGCACGGCAAACTCGGGATCGGACACGCCGTAGCTGACGATCACCGTGTCCGCTTCTTGGCCCTGCATCTTGTCGACCGTATCGACGAACGGCGGGTGCTGCCACATCCGCTGACGCCGCAGTTCGCGTTCGATCAAGCGGATCTGGGCGCGGTGCGGACTGACCAGAAACACGCCGCGACGGAAGAAATCGTCGTCGTTCGCATACAGCTTGCCGCTGGCATCCCGCAACGCACCGCGCAGCCCAATGACCAGCTTGGCGACCAGTTGCGCTTCCAACTGATTCTCGCGAGCGGCCCAAACGCCATCGAGGATCACGATCGTCAGCGGGCAATTCGGATCGAGACAAGCGTCGACGAACGGATCGAAACAGCGTTCGGGCAACAGGTCCAAGCGGCCCGAGGCAATCTCGTCATCAAACGGCAGATAGTCGGGTCCATACAGCAATCCCGCCGCAAAGCTCGTCAACACATCGTTCATGCGGAAGTTTTCAGTGAGTTGCACTTTGGAGTGCGGTGACTTGTCACCGCTTTCTCCCTTTTCCTCTCGTTCCTCTCGTTCCCAGGCTCCCGCCTGGGAACACACCGTCTTGGAGGCTCCTGCCTCCTGCAATGGGCCTGCAGGCGGAGCGACTTTGGAGTGCGGTGACTTGTCACTGCTTTCCCCCTGTTTCGTGTTTGTCTTTCCATCTGTGTTGCCAAAATGAGAAAGCGGCGACAAGTCGCCGCACTCCAAAATGGCCTCAAACACCGAGCGATGCAGTATCGGCTGACCTGCGGGCGGATCGGGATAGACGCCTTTGACGATCGGCGGAAGTTGCAAGTGATCTCCGGCCAGCACCAAGCGACCACGACTGCCCGCCAGACTGATTGGCACCGACGCTTCGGGCACGCGGACTTGCGACGCCTCGTCGATCACGACAAGATCGAATTCAGGCAGCTTGTCGTACGCTTTCAAACAGGCGTACGTCGTCGCTCCGACAACCGCACAAGTCTGCCGCTTGAGCCACTTGGCTAACTGCTTCTCTTCAATCACGTTAGCCGACAGTTCGCCGTCGCCGTACCACGCTTTGACTTTGGCAACTTGCAGCTCGTTGGCCAGACCGAGCGAAGTTTGCAGCGCCGTCACCTTCCGCAGCAGGTTCTCGATAGCTGCGTGCGTGTAAGCGGAAACAAGCACTCGGAACGGCCGCTTCGCAGCCAGATGCGCCGCTGCCAAACCGAGAATCACCGACGCCAGGAAGTACGTCTTGCCCGTTCCCGGCGGGCCCCACACGGGCACGACTCGTTGATTGCAGATGGCGTGATAGGCCTGTGTTTGGCTGGCGGTCAATTGCAAACCGTGGATTTGTTCCATCGCCATTGAATAAACATCGTCCGCCAGCGGACTTGGCTGGCAAGCATCCATCGGGTCGCGCAGTAACCGCAGAAACAATTCATCCTGACCCAGCCGCTGGATCACGTCGCCGTACTTCTGCAAGAACTCGACCACGCTGTCCGTACTGTAATCGGTAAATCGCGGGTACAAGAGATAACGTTGCCCCGCTGCGGGCGATCCGTCGATAAACGGCTTCGCGTATTCGACCGTCAGTTTCGCGGGCGTGCCGAGCTTATCTTTCTGGATGTCACCAACGCCGACGACGGCCAGATTCGGTTGCGGCTTGCCGGTCCAGAGTTGCTTGCGGCAGGCGTAGTCTCGATATTCCAATTGGGCACGCCGTCCGCCTTCGTCGTCGGTCACCAGCAGCCATTCGGGAAACCCACCGGCATCGATCGGCATCGCGGCCCCCGAAGTGATTTCGAACTCCGTCTCGCTTGTCGCCCGTAACTGCATGACCTTGCCGAGCAACGACTGCACGGCCTGCGGTTCACAACGCGTGTGGCGTTTGTCGAGACAGTCGAGCAGACTTTCGTAGCGCGCGAAGAACGCCAACCGCGAAAGCAGCGGGTCGGCGTATTGCTGCCGCGTGGGTAAAGCAAACTTGGCGGCCCAGGCGTAGATCGCATCCGCCCCTCGGTGCCTGATCGATTGCAACAACTCGCGAGTGGCCCGCAACCGTGCCGCCGCCTGGCTCTTGATCTGATCGATCAGTTCGTTTTTGCCTCGATACCACGCCGCGTGAATCGGTTCGGCCCGCATGCCGTGGCCGAGCGGAAAATGAAAGTAGTTGTTTCGCTGGAGGCGGAAACGGCTGCCCAGCGACTCAAGCGATTCGGGCAACGTGTAACTCACCTCGACCGGCAATGCCAAGACGTGCCCCAACGCGTCGAGCAACACGACGACCGGAAACGGCACCTCACGGTCGGGATGGCTGTCGGCGACCATCAACTCCGGCGCTTGGAAGTGAAACAGCAGCGTCATCGCCTGCTCGGCCAGTTCGGGTTCATCTGCGTCTTGCAGCGATTCCAGCAGCCACTCGATCAGCAGCCCGCGTTCTTCTTCGGTCAGCACGTACGCTTGCAGGCTGAGTTGCTCGCGCCACTCGCGCTGCTGATTGAATCGTTCGATACCGATAATGATCTCGTACAACACGCGGACCCACTGACGGCGAATGCTGGACGCGTCGTCAGGCGTTTCAGCCAACAGCACGTAAGGCTGTGACTTGTTGCCGACGTAGAAGTTCTGCACCACGTCTTCAGACAATACCTCGTCGCGAAGATCCTTCCGCATCGTGAGATGAATGCCTGCCAGATAGATCGTTTGCGCCAGCGGCTCCTTTTGCAGGGTGAGGAACAAGCCGATGTTTTCGCCCTTGGACAACGACGGCGACGCGGCACCGTGTGTTTGCGGCTCGCCCGTTTCCAACGCGGTCACTTGGCGTTCGAGTCGCGGGCCGCGTCCAGCGAGCGACGCACAACGCGACAGGACATTGTCGGCGTCACTGGTCTGGAGGAACTCGCCCAGCTCCGTGACGGTCGTCACGTTCACTTCGCTGCGAAGAAACTGCTTACCGTAGGACGTGAGCTGCGAGATGCGCGAGATGTCGTTATCTTGCTGCATTTGCGCGCGGCAATGATCGAAGTAGTCGCACCATTCACAACGATGATAGACGTGCCAATTCGCGGCGTTTGGCGGAGCTTGCAGAATGGTCGCTAGATCGCGACGCAGAAAGCCTTCCAGGTGCGGACGCAGCTCGCTGAGATCGAATTCACTCGGAGCCGTTTGCGCGCCGAGCCACACTTCGCCCAGTTGCATATCGACCCGCACATCGTCGATTGATTCCGCCCACAGGATCGCTTCGAGTTCCAAAGCGTACAACAATACCTGCACGCGATGGGTCAAGTGCATGGCCTCGCCGCGTTTCACGTCCATTACCCGCAGCAAGCGGCGGCCG
>CAUJKL010000455.1 GCA_963204995.1 Planctomycetota bacterium
ACGAAACGTGTTGTCCCGAGCCCGTACACAACTCCGCGAATGCATTCACCAAGGCCGAGCGCCCGAGTGACCAACGAGAAACTGCGGCGCTGAGCAACAGGATAGCGACAGGATACGAATGAAACGCGTTGAAGAGTTGACATTGAAGTGGATCGATGGCGACATATTGCCCGACGAGGCGGACGAGTTGGATCGCCTGTTGGCCGGCGCTCCACTCGCGCGGCGAGTGCATGTCGAGTGCTGCGATCTGGAAGCTGCGTTGCGCAGCCGGTGGAACGAATTCGATGTCAGCGAAGCGACGTTGGCTCGCATTCATGATTTCAATCGCAACCGCAAGGCGATGACCATTGCCGGCGACCAGTCGTCACCGGACAACGATGGCGTGCTGTTCGAGTTACCGCCCGAGTGGCTGTCGCTCGATGATTTGACGCGGCGGTTGCGGCGTCGTCGACGTGTTCGCCAGTTTACGTTGGCTCTGAGTTTGCTGCTCGCTGTTGGCTTAGGTGCGTTCTTCTACTGGGGAACGCCGCTGGAAATTGCTGATGCACGCATTGACCACGCCGACTCGAAGGTCACGATCACACGAAACAACGAACCGCTGGCGGTGGAGTCGGGATTTGCATTGCGGACTGGGGATGTTGTGGACGTGCCAGGGGCGGCGGTTGCATCGATCGACTACGACGACGGCACGCGCGTTGTGTTGGGCCCCAATTCGCAAGTCAGGCTCGAACCGCTGACTCGGTTCAACGCCGCCAGCAAGCATCTTGCCTTGCAGCGTGGGCAACTCGCTGCACACGTCGCGAAGCAGCCACTCGGCAAATCGATGCAGATCACGACGTCGACAGCCCGGTTCCGAGTGTTGGGAACGCGGTTCACCTTGGCCGCCGATGAGACGAAGGCGCGACTGGACGTCATTGAAGGCCGAGTGAGAGCGGAGCAGCCAGACGGCAAGAACGCCATCGAAGTGTCGCAAGGGCAATTCGCGGTCGCCGAATCGCCAACGGAATTCATTGCGCGACCCAGCGAGCCGCGTGTGGCTCGCAGCTTGTTGGCGCTGTACCGATTCGACGAAGGCCGAGGTGCGGTCGTGCGCGATGTGTCACAAGTCGGCTCGCCGTTGGATCTGCATGTCGATCGGCCAGCTGCAGCGGAATGGTTGTCGAAAGGAGGGCTCGGCTTGCGTGACGGAGCATTTGCTTCTTCGACCGAGCCAGCCAAGAAAATTATCGACGCCTGCCGCAAGTCCAACGAGTTGACGGTCGAAGCTTGGGTCAAGCCAACGCTGGCGAGCCAATCCGGCCCAGGTCGGCTAGTGACGTTGTCGAGCGATCCGTCTCATCGCAATTTCACGCTGGGCCACGGCGGTGACCCCGACGAACTGACGGGTTCGGCTCACCGCAGCTTCTTCATCGGTCGTGTCCGTACGACCAAGACCAGCAAGAACGGCGTGCCCGATCTACATTCGCGTAACGACTCCGTCGTGGCCGATCTGTCACATGTGGTTTACACGCGCAGCGCCGATGGCCTGCACCACTTGTATGTCGATGGCATCGAGCGGGCTAGCGAGAAGCGGCCCGGCGACTTCTCGACTTGGGATAAGAACTACCGCTTGGCGATCGGCGACGAGTTCACGCGGGATCGTCCGTGGCAGGGCGAGTATTTCCTGGTGGCGATCTTCAGCCGGGCGATTTCGCGGGACGAAGTGCTTCAGAATTATCGTGCCGGCCCACGTGAAAAACGGCGTGAGAGTGTGACGTCAAGAAAAACGCGGGACGTCTTGTGACACATCCAGCGACGTGCGGCATATAGAAGATTGATTTGCCTCCCAACCAGACGACGAACAAGTGCGGAGTTCTCAAGATGATGAAGTTCATTTGCAAGATGGTAACAACCGCTGCCGTAGTCGGCTTGTATCTCGTGTTGCCAGTGGCTTCCGCTCAGGAGCAGCAAGAGCGTACCGGTCGTGGGCTGATCGTGCTGTATGACTTTGCCGAAGCTACGGGCCAGACGGTTCACGATCGTAGCGGCGTCGGAGTACCTCTCGAGCTGGTCATCGACAAGTCGACTGGCGTCCGCTGGTCGAAGGGCGTGCTGAGCGTTGGAGGAAAAGTTGACAATGTTCTGGCACGGCCATTTCGCGACGCAGTACAGTGTTGTGCAAAACGGTTATGCCTTCTACCTCCAGAATCGGCTCTTCCGCGACAACGCAGCAGGCAACTTCGGTGCCTTGCTGTACGGGATCGTGCATGATCCCGTGATGATTCGCTACCTGAACAACAACGACAATTACAAGGGACATCCCAACGAAAACCTAGCACGGGAAGCCATGGAACTGTTCGCCATGGGGCTCGACCAAGGTTACACCGAAGATGACATTCGCGAAGCCGCTCGGGCGCTGACCGGATACAACTTCGATCATTACACCGCACAGTTCCGATACGTCGATTCGCAGCATGGGACTGCATCCGAACTTGACCGGCTTCAAGGATCTGTACGATCAGGGCAAGTTGGGCGTGGTGCTGGGAACCGGATACCCGACTTCCGGCAGGTCTACGCCGCCATCCTCGAAAAATGGCTCGCTGCACCTAGCGAGAAGATCTTGATGGGTAAGTTTGCTCCCATCGATTGCCTGGCGTAAGTCGATCGAGTGCCGACCTTGCAGCCACTGCTCACGTAATACCGGATGCGGCCGTCGAGATTCGATTTCCGTGCGGTCGTCGATCGCGTCTCGGTTCGCGACCAGCACTCCACGATGATGCACTTGTTGGGGATCGACCACAAGCAACTCACCTACTTCCACAACGATCGCTACTTCCGCTTGACGGTAGTGTCCTAACATCGTGGGGATGCGAATATACAAGCACGACGCGCAAGCGAGTGAGTCGATTGGCTGTAAAAACTCACTCACTCGCTTGCGCGTCGTGCTTGTATTTCCGACTGACCGACACTGCGCGTCCCCGCCCCCACACTATTAGGACACTACCCGCTTGACCGACGTGTTGACAGAGGCTCTGGCGTGAGGGACGTTAGACCAAACAAAAGAACCATGCTGTGATGGTGAAGCGATTTTCAAGGTGAGTGAGGAGCCCCGTATGAGGAATGTCGTACCCTATTGCCTATTGCTTGCTTCGTGTCTTTCCACCGCTGCCGCGTTCGCTCAACAGCCGTCGGCTCAAATCGGCATCAATCTGTCCGGACCAGCGGATTGGAATACGGAACTGCCGTTTGTTGATGTATTCCGTATGTCGCGGTCGTGGATCAGCCAACGGCAGGGAGCGGCTTGGGGCCAGGGACCGAAATTGGAGATCGACGAACTCGGTTGGGTCAAGCGACTCGAAGCGGGCTGCTATGCCGAAACGATGCTATGCACGATCCGCGACGGGCATTTTCCCGGCGGCGTGTATACCGTGCTGTACGAGGGCGACGGCGATTTGGATTTCGCCAAGAGTGCGACGGTCGTCGCAAACAAACCAGGTGAAGTGCGGATCGACGTCGATGCGACTCGCGGTGGTTTTTCCCTGCAGATCCGCCGCACGAATCCGAGCGACTACGTGCGGAACATTCGCGTCATCATGCCGGGCTTCGAAACTACGTGGCAGCAAAATCCGTTTCACCCGACGTTTCTGCGTCGCTGGCAAGGCATGGCGTGCGTGCGATTCATGGACTGGATGCACACCAACGGCTCGGAGATTAAAACGTGGGCCGACCGCCCGACGCTCGATCACGCGACGTTTTCCAAACACGGCGTGGCCGCCGAGTGGATGATCGATCTGTGTAACCGCATCGACGTCGATCCCTGGTTCTGCATGCCGCATCTGGCCGACGACGATTTTGTCCGCCGCTTCGCCACGCTGGTTCGCGACCGCTTAGAGCCGTCGCGAAAGGTTTACATCGAGTATTCCAACGAGGTCTGGAACGGTCAGTTCGCACAAAGCCGTTACGCGGGTGAGCAAGGCGTGAAACTCGGACTCGGCCCGGCCGAGCGGCCTTGGGAAGCGGGCTGGCATTACACGGCAGTCCGCTCGCTGGAGATCTTTGCCATCTGGGAGGAAGTCTTCGGCGGCCATCAGCGCCTGGTGCGCGTGCTGCCTTCGCAAGCGGCCAATCCGTACGTGTCCGAACAGATTCTTGCGTTTCGCGATGCCTACAAGCATGCCGACGCGTTGGCCGTCGCGCCGTACATGTCCTGCACGGTCGGTCGCGGCAAGCTGACCAACGTAGAAGAAATCGCCGCTTGGAATACCGACCAACTGCTCGACTACTTCGAACAAACCTCGTTGTCCGAAGCCATCGATCGCATGCAGCAATCGAAAGCGGTCGCGGACAAATACGATGTGCAATTGATCGCTTACGAAGCCGGCCAGCACATGGTGGCGCTGACGAGCAGCCGAGAATTGACCGATCGGCTGACGCAAACCATGCACGCGGCGAACCGCCATCCGCGAATGGGCGATATCTACGACCGCTATTACGCCGCCTGGGTCGACAACGGCGGCGGCCTGTTGGCACATTTTTCCTCAGTCGGCGGTTGGAGCAATCACGGCAGTTGGGGGTTGCTGCAATATTACGACGACAACGCCACCGACTATCCCAAGTTCGCCGCCACCATGCGTTGGGCGAAGAAGCTGGGACAGAACGTACGAGTTGACGATCACCGCTGAAATCGGTTCTGAATTGACTGAGTTATGACGAAAGGCTATTTCCATGAAAAAGCAACTCTTGATTCTTCTCCCCGCGTTGTTGCTGCTGCCGTACGTTTCGGTATCAGCGAACGAGTTATCGCTGCCGTCGCGAGAACACGTGCTGGACGGACTGAGCCCGGGCCATCCGCGACTGCTGGCCACGGCGGATGACTTTGCGACGCTGGTGACGCGTTGCGAGAAGAGCAAACAAGCCGCCCAGTGGCGCGACCGCTTGCGGAGCAGTGCCGAACAACTGCTCAACACACCGCCGCTGAAATACGAAATCCCCGATGGCAAACGGCTGCTCAGCGTCTCGCGAGCGGCAAAGGACCGCGTGCTGCTGCTGAGTTTGATCTATCGGCTGACCGGAGAAAAACGATTCGCGGATCGCGCGTGGGCGGAACTCGATACGGTCACGAAGTTCAAGGATTGGAACCCGTCGCACTTTCTCGATACGGCGGAAATGACGTTTGCCGTCGCGATTGGTTACGACTGGCTGCACGACGTGTGGACCGACGCTCAGCGGCAGCAATTGCGGCAAGCCATCATCACCCTGGGGCTGGACCAGGGATTGAAGGTTTATCACAAACACGAATGGTGGTCGCGGTCGATTCACAACTGGAATCAGGTTTGCAACGGCGGCATGGGCGTGGGCGCGTTGGCGATCGCCGACGACGAACCGGAACTGGCGGCGGAAGTGCTGCATGCGGCGCTGCATTCGCTGCCGCTGGCGATGCACGAGTTCCGACCGGACGGCGGTTGGGGCGAAGGGCCCGGCTATTGGCGATATGCGACCGAATACAACGTGTACTTTCTCGCCGCTTTGCAGACGGCATTGAAAAAGGATTTTGGTTTGAGTCAGATGCCCGGTTTTCCCGTGACCGGCGATTTTCCGATTCACTTCACCGGTCCGACCGGTTTGACGTTCAACTATGCCGACGCCCACGACAGCTGGCGAGGCGCTCCGCAACTGTTCTGGCTGGCCACGGCGTTCGAGCAACCCGCTTACGCTGCGGCCCAGATGCCGTTCGCTGCTCAGCGCCCGTCGCCGCTGGATTTTCTTTGGGGAGCGGCTTGGCTGGGCCGTGATGCGAAATCAGCAAGCGAATCGTTGCCGTTGGCTCGGTATTTTTCTGGCGTGTCGGTCGTGACGATGCGGTCGGCGTGGCACGATGCGGCGGCCACGTTTGTCGGCTTCAAAGGCGGCGACAATCGCGTGAACCACGGACAACTCGATCTCGGCAGCTTCGTGCTCGACAGCGACGGCGTGCGGTGGGCGATCGACTTGGGAGCCGACGATTACAACATTCCGGGCTACTTCGGCAAACAGCGTTGGTCGTACTACCGCAATATGACCGAAGGCCACAACACGCTGGTCATTAACGGTCAAAATCAATCGACAACCGCAACGGCATCGATCATCCGTTTCGAATCGAACGCGGATGGAGCCACCGCCGTAGCCGATTTGTCGAAAGCCTACCCGGATGCGAAACAGGTGCTGCGAACCGTTTCGCTTTCCGGTCGCAATGTGACGATCCAGGACGAGATTGACGCCGAAAAGCCGATCGAAATCGCCTGGCACTTGCACACCGAAGCGAAGGTCGCACTCGATGGTCGTCGCGCGACGCTGACTCACGACGGCAAATCACTAACCGTAGAAATCATTGAACCGGCCACCGCAGAACTGACCGTTGCGCCAGCAACCACCAAACCGCCACAGCGTCCGCTGAAAAACGTTCAGCGGCTGTCGATTGCCTTGCCCGAGCCGGTGACGGCACTCAAGCTCATGGTTCGGCTGACGCCCAGTTCAAATTAAGAGCCACAGGTAAAATGCCATGATGCGACATATGCTTT
The DNA here is from genome assembly GCA_963204995.1 of Planctomycetota bacterium. Lineage (GTDB taxonomy): Bacteria > Planctomycetota > Planctomycetia > Pirellulales > Pirellulaceae. The sequence goes on from CAUJKL010000455.1 coordinate 6,537, forward strand.
CCGTTACCTGTTTCATTTCGCTAATTCTCGTTGGCACGTATGTGAACGCGACCGAGCAATGGGGTGTGGCGGAACTGTTGTTGCACTCGGACGATGCACCGCGTACGGCGGCGATTTCCGTCAAGGCGACGTTCAAGCAAGGCGAACGATCTCTAACGGTGCCTGGTTTTTGGGACGGCGGCGACACGTTCAAGGTGCGATTCAGCCCGCCAACGTCGGGCGAGTGGAAGTACAGAACCGCCAGCCGGTTCAAGTCGCTCGACGGACTGAACGGTGCGGTCATGATCAGGCCGCCGTCGCCTGACAACCACGGTCCCATCGAAGTCTTTGACACCTTCTATCTGCGTTACGCCGATGGGACTCCGTATCACCAGTTTGGTACAACGTGCTACGCCTGGGTGCATCAGCCGCTGGAGCTGCAAGAGCAGACGCTGAAAACGCTGGCCGCATCCCCGTTCAACAAGATTCGCTTCTGCGTATTCCCCAAGAGTTACACCTACAACAAGAATGAGCCCGAGCGATTCGCGTTTGCCACGAAAGCAGGCGGCGGCTTTGACTTTGATCGGCCTGCTCCGGAGTTCTGGCGGCAGTTCGAGCAGCGCGTTCTCGACCTGCAGAAGCTTGGCATCGAAGCAGACGTTATTCTCTGGCATCCGTACGACCGCTGGGGATTCTCCGAGATGAGCGATGCGCAGGATGACCGTTATTTGCGTTACTGTATCGCGCGTCTGTCCGCGTATCGCAACGTGTGGTGGTCGCTGGCCAATGAATACGATTTCATGACGAATCAGCCGCCTGGCCATCGAGGTAACAAGCAACCCGAAGACTGGGACCGTTTCTTTTCGATTTTAGACAAGGAAGATCCACACCAGCGGATGCGCGGCATTCACAACGGACGGCTATGGTACGACCACACCAAGTCCTGGGTGACGCACGCCAGTCTCCAGACCTCGGACATGATGGGCGGCGTTCGATACCGCCAGCAGTTTCACAAGCCGGTGATTTATGACGAGTGCAGGTACGAAGGCGACGTACCGCAGGGTTGGGGAAACCTTACTGGCCGTGAAATGGCGCAGCGGTTTTGGCTGGGCACGATGAGCGGCTGTTACGTCGGGCACGGCGAGACTTACATGAACGACGACGAGATTCTGTGGTGGTCCAAAGGGGGCGTGCTGCACGGAGAAAGCCCGCAGCGTATCCAATGGCTCAAGAAGTTCATGAGGTCAGCACCGCCGTTCGACCAACTCGAACCGGCCGGTAACGATCAGGGCAAATTTCTGCTGGCTGGACCCGAGCATTACTACTTGCTCTACGTGCTGGCCGGGAAATCTGAAACGATCACACTCGACGGGAAGCGTCCTTACAAAGTCGATGCCATCGACCCGTGGGAGATGAAGATGTGGCCCGTTGGTACGGGGCAAGTCGGCGAGTATTCGGCGGTTGCAGCGAAATCAGACCTGGTGTATCGATTCGTACCTTATTTGGAAGGCGAGAAACTCAGGCCGGAAGCAAGGCCGACGGCGTCTATCACCGAAGGCATCGCTCCGCTCAAGGTCACCTTTTCCAGCCCGACCGGTGATCGGCTGCATTGGGACTT
>CAUJKL010000456.1 GCA_963204995.1 Planctomycetota bacterium
TTCGGTTGATGGCTCGCGTTGGCTGCGCACCTGCCGCCCTACGGATGCCCCGGCCATTGTAATCTGTTTGACACGCTCGGCCCGCTCGGTATAGTGGCGAACATCGGCACGTTCGAAAGAGCAGATTGTGGCAGAGGAACCGACAACATACCCCACCTTCCCGTCGATTGACAAAGTCGCGATGCTTATGTAGCTACGAGCTGATCGCGATCAGCGGTTAGCAATCAGCTTTCGAATTCCGCCGAGAATTCAACCTGAAAGCTGATCGCCGACGGCTGATCGCTAACTCCGACCAATTCGCCGTTTTTGAGAGGTAAATCGATGTCGATATCGTTGGGAAGCGATGACTCCGATCTGTTCAGTGTGCCAGAAGTGGGCATCGGTTTCGCTGATCCGAACCAGTTTGCACCGAACCCTGTCGTAATTATTGCCGAGATGTCGGACTTTGATGTCGCGGGCGACGAAGGCGAAGACGAGGACGATGAGTTTGACGAGGACGATTTCGACGACGATTTCGACGATGACTTCGAGGAAGAAGCGGAAGACGAGTACGAAGTCGACAACGAAGAGTTTCCCGCCTCTGACTTCGACGACGGCACCGCTGATTTCTCTGGCGAGACCGACGACGAAGCCGAAGAGGAAGTCGAGCCGGAAGTAGAAGAGGAATAGCGTAGGACGGGTCTCCAGGCCCGTCCGGCCCGAAGAAACATTGTAGTTCTGCGACAATCGGGTGGGCAGTGAACGTCGTGCTACATCGATGGGCACCGAAGCGGACGGGCCTGGAGACCCGTCCTACGGCACTTTTATGCAAGCTGGACGCAAAGATGTTTCGGTCAGTCCCCGCCAACGCCAACTTCCCGCAACTCGAACTAGAGATCTTGGAGTTCTGGAAAGAACACAAAATCTACGAACAATCGCTTGAGCGCCGCACCGGCAGCGACAAGTTCGTTTTCTACGAAGGTCCGCCCACGGCGAACGGCATGCCGCATCCCGGTCACTGCCTGACACGCGCGATCAAAGACCTGTTCCCGCGTTACAAAACGATGCGCGGGTTTTACTGCGAGCGGAAAGGCGGCTGGGACACGCACGGCTTGCCGGTCGAAGTCGAAGTCTGCAAAGAACTCGGTATTCACTCGAAAGACGAAATCGAAGCCTACGGCATCGAGCCATTCATTCAGAAGTGCCAGCAAAGCGTCTGGCGCTACATGCAAGAATGGGAGCGGCTGACCGAACGATTGGGCTTTTGGATTCATCTCGATGAGGCGTATGTCACCTATCATCAAAGTTACGTCGAGAGCGTGTGGTGGTCGCTGAAGAATCTATTCGACCGCGATCTGCTGTATCAAGGACATAAGATCGTCTGGTGGTGGGCTCAGGGCGGCACAGCACTCAGTGCCGGCGAAGTCGGACAAGGTTACCGCGAAGTTGCTGATCCGAGCGTGTATGTGAAATTCCCGCTCGTTGGCGAAGAGAATACGTCGTTGCTCGTGTGGACGACGACGCCTTGGACATTGCCGAGCAATCAATTCGCTGCGGTCCACCCCGACCTGACTTACGCCACCGTTGTCGATGTGGAATCGGGCGAGAAGCTGATCCTGGCCGCCGATCTCGTCGCGACGGTGGCGGATAAAGCGAAACGCGAACTGACGGTCGAATCGACTTGCCTGGGAAGTACGCTGCTTGGCAAACGGTATGTTCCGCCCTTCGATTACTACCACAAATCGGACGGCGATCGGCAAGGATCACTGAAAGATGGCGGCACACAGCACGCCGCTTGGCGAGTCATTGCCGCTGATTTTGTCACCATCGACAGTGGATCGGGCGTTGTGCATCAGGCACCAGCGTTCGGCGAAGTTGACTATGACGTGCTGGTCGCGGAACAGGATCGGTTCGTGGAAGGTGAAGGGCCGGAATTAATCTGTGCTGTCGGTCCCGATGGCAAGTTCACCGCCGAAGCACCTGACTATCAAGGCCGCTGGGTCAAGGAAGCTGACAAAGACATCTCGCGCGAACTTCGCGAACGGGGTGTGTTGTTCCATCTCGATCAATATCTGCACGAGTACCCATTCTGCTGGCGAGCCGACGAAGATCCGTTGATCCAGTACCCGCGCCGCAGCTGGTTCATCCGCACGACGCAGTTCAAAGATCGGATGCTGGAGAACAACAGCAAGATCAACTGGATGCCCGAGCACATCAAAGACGGTCGCTTCGGCAATTTCCTCGAAGCCAATGTCGATTGGGCCTTGTCGCGTGAACGTTATTGGGGCACGCCGTTGCCGATCTGGGTCTGCGACAAAACCGGCAAGATGGAAGCTATCGAGCGGTACGACGAGTTGCTCGCCAAGCCAGGTGTCACTGGAACCGATGTCTGGGCCGAAGCCAAGAAGCTCAAGCCGGATTTGCCGGATGATCTCCGCGTTCACAAGCCGTATATCGATGCGATCACCTACGACTCGCCCTTCGAATCGGGCGGTCGCATGACGCGCGTGCCCGAAGTCATCGATTGTTGGTACGATTCCGGTGCGATGCCGTTCGCACAATGGGGTTATCCGCATCAAGGTCGCGAAGAATTTGCATCCCAGTTCCCAGCCGATTTCATCAGCGAAGCGATCGATCAGACGCGTGGTTGGTTTTATAGCCAGTTGGCGATCAGTACGTTGTTGTTTAGCGATCAGCAGTCAGCGGTCAGCGGTCAGCATCCGTACCCGCATCCCTTCCGCAACTGCATCGTGCTAGGACTGATGCTAGGCGAAGACGGGCAGAAGATGTCGAAGAGCAAGCGGAACTATCGCGAGCCGAACGAGATCTTCGACAAGTACGGTTCTGATGCGCTACGTTGGTACTTCTTTGCGAACCAAGCTCCTTGGACTTCGATCCGCTACAGCGAGTCGGCGATCAAAGACAGTATCCCCGAATTCCTGCTGCGACTCTGGAACGTCTACAGCTTCTTCGTAATCTATGCCAACATCGACGGCTTTGATCCAACTTTGGAGTGCGGCGACTCGTCGCCGCGTTCTCATTTTTCCATCAGCGAATCGGCCCAACGGCCAAACGGGGAAAGCGGTGACCAGTCACCGCACTCCAAACGGGCCGAACTTGATCGTTGGGTGCTCAGCGAACTGAACCGCACGATCGCTGCCGTCATCGATCGGATGGATGCTTACGACAACTTTGGTGCCTGTCAAAAGATCAACGACTTCGTCGACGGCTTGAGTAACTGGTACGTCCGCCGCTCGCGAGATCGCTTCTGGGCCAGCGACAAGGAGTCGCCGGAGAAGCTCGACGCCTACTGGACGCTGTACGAGTGTCTGATCACCACGAGCAAGCTGGTGGCTCCGTTCGTGCCCTTCCTTGCCGAAACGCTGTGGCAAAACCTGGCCGGAGCCTTCGGCGATCGCGCTTTGAAGAGTGTCCACCTGTGCGATTACCCGCAGTCCGACACAGCGGCCATCGACGAAACGCTGTCCGAACGCATGCGACTGCTCCGCGAGATCGCTTCTCTGGGCCGCAGCGCTCGGATGAACTCCAAGCTCAAGGTCCGCCAGCCGCTTGCTAAAGTTGAAGTCATTCTGGCCGACACGGCTCATCAAGCGTGGCTCGAAGAGCACGACGATCTGTTGCGCGACGAGTTGAACGTCAAGAAGATCGAGTACACGAAAGACGCCGAAACGTACATCGAGTACCAAGTCCAGCCAAACTTCAAACGTGTCGGACCACGCGTCGGCAAGCTGATGCCAGCTGTCAAGAGGGCTCTCACGACGGCGGACGGCGGCGAGTTGCTCAAGCAGTTGACCACCAATGGCAAAGTCGTCATGGAGATCGACGGCCAAACTATCGAGTTTGATAACGAAGACTTGCAAGTTCGACTCCAAGCCAGAGAAGGCTGGGCGGCCGCTCAGGGTCCAACCACCGTAGTCGTCCTCTCCACCGAACTGACCGACGAGTTGATCCGCGAAGGCCATTCTCGCGATATCAACCGCCAGATCCAAGACCGCCGCAAGCAGCTCGATTGCGATTTCACCGACCGCATCGAAGTCGGCATCGTCACGGACTCAGACGAATTGCGGCAAGCCATCGAAGAAAACGCCGAGCACATCCAAGGCGAAACGCTCGCCGATTCGATTGTGTTCGAGGCGTTGGACGGCGTCGAACCGCTTGAATGTGAAGTGGCGGGTGCTAAGGTACTTATTCACTTGCGAGTTATGCGGTGAGTTACGAAATGAGAATTCCTCCTGGGCCGCCAGACCCTCTGCCTCGCAGCGGGGAAATGCCCGATGCAACGCCGACAGAGCGAATCGAAGCATGGATCGAGATGATGGAGGCTCACGACCGTTTCACGCGGGAATGGTTCGCGGAACGGATCGAACCGGGACAAGATCTTGATGAAGTACTCCGAGAGCACTATCGGCGAGAAGTTAACGAACATGAGTCGTTTACCGTTGCCATAGCAAAAGGGCAACTAAGGCGAGAACTTGGAGCGGTGCAGAGCGATAACACGGACAAGTATGTTGAGTAATCTGCTTCCCATCGCCGTTCTCATCTCCGGAAGCGGCACGACGCTGAAGAATCTTCTTACGAAGATCGATGCGGGTACTTTGCCGGTGGCTATCAAATTGGTTGTTGCTAGCAGCCCGAAGGCCAAAGGACTGAACTATGCACGCGAAGCGGGCATAGCGACGCTCGTGGTCCGCGAACGCGATTATGATTCGACCGAAGCCTTCGGCGACGCCATCTTCGCAGCATTACGTGAAAGCGGCATTGAGCTGGTTGTCATGGGCGGATTTCTCAAGTTCCTGCCAATTCCACCGGACTTCGAAAACCGCGTCGTGAACATACATCCGGGCTTGATCCCTGCCTTTTGTGGCAAGGGATTTTATGGCTTACACGTCCATCAAGCGGTATTGGATTATGGTGCGAAGATCAGCGGCTGCACGGTTCACTTCGTCGATAACGTCTACGACCACGGACCAATCATCTTGCAGCGTGTTGTCGAAGTTCGAGACGACGACACCGCCGAGTCGCTGCAAAAGCGAGTCTTCGAACAGGAGTGTGAGGCGTATCCCGAAGCCATCCGCTTGATCGCGGAAGGCAGAGTGAAGGTCGAGCACCGACGCGTCTTCTGTCGGAGCTGAATGGTGCGGTGGACGGGGTCGGGAGTCTCTTTCGGTGGAAGGACTTCCTCACGAAGAACATCTCTGGCCGAAAAAGACTCCCGACCCCTTGCCCTCACATCGTCCGTCCGCCATCGAC